>NZ_LSIZ01000001.1:0-409 GCF_001556505.1 Streptococcus sp. CCH8-H5
AACAGATTTGTGGCCGCTATCAGCTTGAACAAAAGCCAATGGTAGCTTTTAAAACCATCTATAACTGGCTCTACGCCGGTTTGATTGATCTGGATTTAAGCGTCCTGCGTCGTAAAGGAAAGACTCGACAACCCAAAGAAACACGTGGGACATTTAGGATTGGCACATCAATTGCCAAACGTCCTAAAGAGGTCAGGAATCGTGAGACTTTTGGCCACTGGGAGCTTGATACTGTGGTGTCTTCCAGAGGCAAAAGCAGGGGCTGTTTAGCGACCTTTCTGGAGCGAAAAACGCGCTTTTACTTAGCTTTCAAGATACCAGACAGAACAGCCAAATCCATGTTTTTAGCCATCAAACAACTTTGTAAGCTATTTCCAAAAGAGGCTCTTAAAACCTTCACTTCAGACAG
>NZ_LSIZ01000010.1:0-23002 GCF_001556505.1 Streptococcus sp. CCH8-H5
ATTCCTCCGAGAGCCATAGCTGCCATAGACGCATCATCACCTGTTTCAGGGAGTGTTGGTCCTTTAGGATAAACAATATTTCAAAAACGCACTAGAAACACATTACTCAAATGCAAAATTGGAGGGGACCAATAAGCTTATCAAAGATATTAAACGTCTGGGCTTCGGTTTTAGAAACTTTATTAACTTTAGGAAGCGTGTTTTCATCACTCTGAACATAAAAAAAGAGAAGACCTATCAGGTCCTCTCTAGATGTTAGCTTTTCGTCACCCACTACAGTTGACAAGGAGCCACAAAAAAAGACTCATAGAGCCTTCTTCTTTTATTTCAATTTTTCTTTCAAATATTGTCCCGTGTAGCTTTCTGGAACAGCTGCTACTTCCTCTGGAGTTCCTGTAGCTACGATGGTACCTCCACCGACACCGCCTTCAGGACCCAAATCGATGATGTGGTCTGCGGTCTTGATAACATCTAGATTGTGCTCAATCACGAGAACAGTGTTGCCATCATCCGCAAAACGCTGAAGCACCTTCAAAAGACGAGCAATGTCATCTGTATGGAGACCCGTCGTCGGTTCATCCAGAATGTAGAAAGACTTCCCAGTAGAGCGTTTGTGCAACTCACTAGCCAGTTTCATACGTTGAGCCTCACCACCTGATAGGGTTGTTGCTGGTTGTCCCAAAGTCACATACCCGAGCCCCACGTCCTTGATAGTCTGAACCTTACGAGCAATCTTAGGAATAGCCGCAAAAAAGTCAACTGCGTCATCAACTGTCATATCCAGAATTTCAGCAATATTCTTGCCCTTATAACGAACTTCTAAGGTCTCAGAATTATAGCGTGTGCCATGGCAAACCTCACAAGGGACATAGACGTCAGGCAAGAAATGCATCTCAATCTTGATAATACCATCACCAGAGCAGGCTTCACAACGGCCGCCCTTGACATTGAAAGAGAAACGTCCCTTCTTGTAACCGCGAATCTTGGCCTCATTGGTTTGGGCAAACAGATCACGAATATCGTCAAAGACGCCCGTATAAGTCGCTGGATTAGAACGAGGTGTACGCCCAATTGGACTTTGGTCAATATCAATCAAACGCTCGATATACTCGATTCCTGTCACTGATTTGTGTTTACCAGGTTTCTCACTATTTCGATTAAGCTCTTGGGCAATCTTTTTCTTGAGAATTCCGTTAACCAAAGTCGATTTTCCCGAACCAGAAACACCAGTGACTGCAATCAACTTTCCAAGTGGAAACTTGACAGATACATTCTTAAGGTTATTTTCACTAGCACCTTTAACCTCGATAAAACGACCATTACCTACACGACGTTCCTGAGGAACAGGAATTGATTTTGCACCTGACAGATATTGCCCGGTGATTGAATTCTTGTTCTTAGCAACTTCCTCTGGGGTTCCTGAGGCCATGATTTGACCACCAAAAGCACCAGCACCAGGTCCCACATCAATAAGCCAGTCAGCCTCACGCATGGTATCTTCATCATGCTCCACCACAATCAGGGTATTGCCCAAGTCACGCATCTTTTTAAGACTTGATATCAAGCGATCATTGTCACGCTGATGAAGCCCAATAGAAGGCTCATCCAAAACATATAGGACTCCAGAAAGGTTAGAGCCAATCTGTGTTGCCAAACGGATACGCTGACTCTCACCCCCAGAAAGGGTTCCAGCCATACGAGAGAGAGTCAAATAATTAAGACCTACATTATTTAGGAAAGTCAAGCGATCCTTGATTTCCTTAACAATTGGACGAGCGATCACTCCTTCATTCTCACCCAATTCAAGGCTATCGATTTCCTGAAGATGATCTGAAATAGACAAATCAGAGATTTGACCAATATTGAGGCCATTCTCACCACCAACACGAACCGAGAGTGCCGCTTCGTTAAGACGATAGCCATGACAAGTTGGACATGACAGCTCATTCATATAACCTCGCATGACATTGCGAGTGAAATCACTATTGGTCTCGTGGTAGCGACGATTAATATTAGTCACAACCCCTTCAAAAGGAATGTCAATATCACGCACCCCACCAAAATCATTAACATAATGGAAATGGAATTCACGATCCCCAGATCCGTAGAGGACCAAATCTTGTTCTTCTTTTTTCAGTTTTTCAAATGGCGTATCCATATCCACGCCAAACTGCTCCATAGCCTGCTCAAGCATGGCTGGATAGTAGTTGGACGAAATAGGGTTCCAAGGCGCCAGAGCACCTTCACGTAAGGTCTTACTAGCATCGGGGATAACCAAATCCATATCAACTTCTAGTTTATTACCTAAACCATCACAAGTCGGACAAGAGCCAAATGGCGCATTGAATGAAAAGAGACGAGGCTCCAACTCAGGCACTGTGAAGCCACAAACCGGACAAGAATAATGTTCTGAGTAAAGCAGCTCATTATCATCCATAGTATCCACAATCAAGTAGCCATCTGCTAAACGAAGGGCCGCCTCCACTGAATCAAAGAGACGACTACGGATACCCTCCTTATTTACCAAGCGGTCTACAACCACTTCGATATTATGCATCTTAGACTTGGACAACTCTGGCACTTCTGTGACATCGAAAATCTCACCATCTACACGAACACGAACATAACCGTCTTTCTGTACACGCTCAAAAACAGCCTTGTGTTGCCCTTTCCTACGACGAACAATTGGTGCCAAAATTTGCATACGTGTACGCTCTGGAAGGGCTAGAACCTCGTCAACAATCTGTTCCACAGAGGACGACTGAATGGCTCCATGACCATTAGGACAATAGGGGACACCCACACGCGCATAAAGGAGACGAAGATAGTCATTAATCTCCGTTGCTGTCCCTACAGTCGAACGAGGGTTTTTGCTTGTTGTTTTCTGATCAATGGAGATGGCAGGACTCAAACCATCAATCGAGTCCACATCAGGTTTCTCCATATTACCCAAAAACTGACGAGCATAAGCCGAGAGACTTTCAACATAACGACGTTGCCCCTCTGCATAGATGGTATCAAAGGCCAAGGAAGACTTCCCAGAACCTGACAAACCCGTAACCACTACCAGTTTATCACGTGGAATCTCCACATCAATATTTTTTAAATTGTGAGCTCTTGCTCCATGAATCACTAACTTATCTTGCATATTTTTAAGAGGCCCTAGCCCAAAAGCTACGGCCACTCCTTTCTACAGACGGATGGAAAATCCATCCCGACTTTCTCTCATATTATAACAAAATTTCAATTTATCAAGCCCAAAAATGTTTCAAATGTAGTATAATATTGGAGTGTCTAAAAAAGGCAAGGAACATCGTCCCAAGCCTCATTTGACATCACTAAAAAAAGCTAAGAGCGGTGTTTGTTTTACTTAAAAGTGATTGTAAAAATCCTTTTATAATCAAGACGCTAGCGCTTACCTAATGACAAAGGAGGGGTTCCCATTGAAACAAATGTTCTTATCCACCGGAAAAGAATTCAAAGAAATTGAAACATTCGAGCCTGGTGCTTGGATTCATTTGGTGAACCCTTCCCAAGAAGAAGCCATGAAGGTCGCAGAACGTTTTAACATTGATATTCAAGACCTCCGTGCCCCTCTGGACGTGGAAGAAACATCACGTATCGATGTCGAAGATGACTACACCCTGATTCTGGTCGACGTCCCAACCCAAGAAGAGCGTAATAACAAAAGCTACTACGTCACTATTCCATTGGGTATCATCGTTACCGATGAGGTGGTTGTTACAACCTGTCTCGAGGACATCAGCCTCATGGACAACTTCCTCAACCACCGTGTACGTAACTTCTACACCTTTATGAAGACCCGTTTTGTCTTTCAGATTCTCTATCGCAATGCTCAACTCTTCCTAACCGCCCTACGTTCTATCGACCGTCAGAGCGATAAATTGGAAGCTCAGTTGGAAAATGCGACTAAAAACGAGCACTTGATTGACATGATGGAATTGGAAAAATCCATTGTCTATCTAAAAGCCTCACTTAAGATGAATGAGCGAATTGTCAAAAAGCTAACAGGTAACGCCTCTAGCTTGAAGAAATATATCGAGGACGAGGATCTCTTGGAAGATACACTGGTCGAAACCCAACAGGCCATTGAGATGGCAGGTATCTATGAAAATGTCTTGAATGCCATGGCTGAAACCTCTGCTTCCATCATCGGCAACAATCAGAACACTATCATGAAGACACTCGCTCTCATGACTATGGCTCTGGACATCCCAACCGTTATCTTCTCCGCCTACGGCATGAACTTTAAAAATAATTCTATGCCTCTAAACGATTTAGATAATGCTTTTTGGGTTATCTTTTTCATCGCAGCCTTCGGGTCATCCTGCGTTGTTATCTACTTTATCAGGAAAAAATGGTTCTAACATAGAGCCTCTTCTTTTCCCTAAACTACAAAACTAAAAAATAATACTATTTATCGAAAGGTCATCTCATGGACATCCAAAAACTCACCAAGAAAAACCAAGAATTTATCCACATCGCAACCAACCAACTCATCAAAGATGGTAAGTCAGACCAAGAAATCAAAGATATCCTTGGCGATATTATTCCTGAACTTATCGAAAACCAGAAAAAAGGAATCACAGGACGTGGACTCCTTGGTGCTCCAACTGTTTGGGCAGCTAGTTTCTCTCCTGAAAAACACCAAAAACCTGAAACTGGTAAGCCTAGCAAAGAAGTGCCTGAAACAGATAAAACACCTTGGAAGATGTGGCTTGATACCTCACTCTTCCTTCTAGCCATCGTTGCTATCATGAACGCAATCTTTGGTTTCTCAGGTACACAAACCAGCTACGGCCTCACAACCCTGCTTTCAGTGTCATTCATTGGCGGTCTTGCTATGTATACCCCTTACCACTACATCTACCGTCACAATAACAAACCAAAGGAAGAACGTCCAAAATGGTGGTTCAGCATGACCATCATCACTCTCTCTTTTATTGCATGGTTTGCCCTCTTTAGTCTTACAGCCCTTCTTCCAAGCTACCTCAACCCTGGTCTTTCACCAATTGTGATCCTTATCATTGGTGTCATCGCTGGTGTTGCCAAATACTTCTTCAAACGTCACTACAACGTTCAAAGTACTTACGCACCTGCATCTTAATCAATCTCAACCTCAAGCACCCTTATGGGTGCTTTTTTACGTCAGAAATCTTGACACAGTTGGCTATTCTATACTAAAATGTTAAAGTTAATAGACAAAAGAAAGAATTCCAATAGATGCGTATCAAATTCCCTCTACTAATCATTGCTTGCTGCCTATTACTTATGGCATGCAGCCACAAGAATACTCAGAAAAACTATCAAGCTTACTATAGTTTCAACAACGTGACGACTCCCACTCAGGAAAAACAGCTAGCCAAAGCCTTAAAAAGCAAAGGCATACCGACCAAAGACTGGGACAATCTAGCCCCTTATATTACTCGTTACAATCAGGAAAATACAAACCTTCAGCCAGTTGTCAAAAAATGGACCAAAAGTAAAATCGGCAAGGACCAAAACCAATTCGTCACCTTCCTTAATGAAAAAACTTTTGAAGATAACAAATCACACTTTACTGATGACTTAAACTGCCGACGAACATCATTCCTGCTCCTTCATAACCTTATTACAAGCTCAGAGGACCTTATCAAATTAGACCTCCCCCTTCAAAACGAATTTATAGATCTTAAGTCACACCACAAAGAGTTAACTGCCAAGGATCAAGCTCTCTACAGTCTCCTTTTTGGTGATAATATCAGCTATCAGACTACAGACGATCTCCTTAAAGCTTGGAAAAAAGCTGGACTCAAGTTTCCAGAGAAGGTTAAACTCCTATCGGTCTTTCAAAATAGCCCTGGTGATGTCAGCAATTTCCACACGGCTATAGCTTATGAAAAAGACGGCAGTATCTATGTCTTTGAAAAACAGGACCCTACACTTCCTTACAGGTGGAGTCGCTTCAACAATTGGGCAGACATCAAAACACACTGGTTATCCAACCGCTTCAAGGTCTTCAAAGACAATATCGATATCCTCGTTAACGACCAAAAATTTGATGATTTCTTAGAAAACACACTCTATATACCACAAAACAACCAGCTAGCTCCTCAAGATAAATGAGAAGACCAGTTGGTTTTTCTTTTTCTCTAAAGTATAAAATAAAACTCAGCACACAAGCCTAAAAATAACAAAAAACTACAAAATCAAGGCAGAAAAAAATACCCTCAGTCGAGGGCATTATTTTTAGTCTTCGTTTACGTAAGGCATAAGTGCCATAACGCGAGCGCGTTTAATCGCTGTTGTTACTTTACGTTGGTTTTTAGCTGAAGTTCCTGTTACACGACGTGGAAGAATTTTACCACGTTCTGAAACGAAACGGCTAAGAAGCTCAGTATCTTTGTAATCAACATATTCGATTTTGTTAGCTGCGATGTAATCAACTTTTTTACGGCGTTTGAATCCGCCACGACGTTGTTGAGCCATGTTTATTTCTCCTTTATATATTTAATTCGTTTTGTCCATTCTTAGAATGGGAGATCGTCATCTGAAATATCCATTGGATTTGAATTACCAAATGGACTCTCATCACGACCGAAGTTTGGTGTAGATTGTGCAGGTTGTGATCCACCAAATGAACCACCAGTTGAAGCTCCACCACCGAATGAATTTGAATTATCAAATCCTCCAGCGTTGTAAGAACCACCACTGTGACCTTCACGTGCCGCACGGCTTTCCAACATTTGGAAATTATCAGCGACAACTTCAGTTACGTAAACACGTTGACCTTGTTGATTTTCATAGTTACGAGTCTGAATACGACCTGTAATTCCAATCAATGCGCCTTTCTTAGCCCAGTTAGCCAAATTTTCAGCTTGCTGGCGCCAGATAACACAGTTAATAAAGTCTGTTTCACGTTCACCATTAGCACCCTTGAAGTTACGGTTAACCGCAAGGCTAAATGTTGCAACAGCAACGTTGCTTGGTGTATAACGAAGTTCCGCATCACGGGTCATGCGACCAACGAGTACGACATTATTAATCATAATTTACCTTCTTACGCGTCAAGTTTAACGATCATGTGACGAAGAATGTCACCGTTGATTTTTGAAAGACGGTCGAACTCGTTAAGAGCTGCATCGTCGTTTGCTTCAACGTTAACAACGTGGTAAAGTCCTTCACGGAAATCTTGGATTTCGTATGCAAGACGACGTTTTTCCCAATCTTTTGATTCAACAACAGTTGCACCGTTGTCAGTCAAGATAGAATCGAAACGTGCTACCAAAGCGTTTTTAGCTTCTTCTTCAATGTTTGGACGAATGATATAAAGAATTTCGTATTTAGCCATTGATATTTTCCTCCTCTTTTGGTCTAATGACTCATGGTCTTTCGCCACGAGTAAGTGAGGTGCACTCACAAGATATAATTCTACCAAAGTTTGAAGGATAATGCAAGGGAAAAGTGAATAGATAGAAATTTGAATCGCTAAGAAAAAAATTAAGCCTTATGAGTCGTCTTTTCTCCGGCCAAACTTCATGCTAAAATAAGAGAATGCTTTATCATAAAAAGAAATTAGGAGAAAAACTAGGGCTTCCAACCTTTAACCACTACTATAATATTCCTATTACTTCACTAGAATATGATTTAAAAAACTTAGGTCCGAGTGACGTCTACATTATCACTTTCAAACAGGACAATAACCTCTTTGTTGTTGACATAACACATCAGCTTGGTCATACCAGTCATTTTGATACCGTCTCCCTCTTTGAACTAGACAAGCTCTTATCTGGTATCGCTGCTGTTCCTTTAGCCGCTGTCCAAAGCATACAAATCTTGTCCTTTCCAGACAAGTTACACTCTCTGAACCCTAGTCAACGTCTAAAAAATCTCGTTGCTCTTTACTACAAGGATGCAGAAATCATGCGTTACCTCAAGACGACTAAAAATACCGGTGATCAGGTGACAAGATATCAATTAGAGGCTGAACGACTAGAAAGACAAGGTGAGAGTTTTGACTTCTTCAAGTACGTCAGTCGTGGCAAAATACGAGAAGAAGACGGTCTAGCGGAAGTGTCTAGCAAGGACTACGACTTCATTCCTGATTTTCACCCCTTCTTAACCTCACCAAGAAGCCAGCAGGTTTTAAGCGTACCAGTAACCTACTTTGATGACAAAACGAAACAGACCGCCAAAATAGACATCATGGGGTGGTATATCAAGGACCAGCAACTTAAGATTCGTTGGAAACCCAAGTACATGCGCAAACGTCGATGGCGCTCATCACGTATCTCAGTTGATATCGTGACCGACAACTACTTCTTCCAAGGACAAATCTATAGAGACAGTAGTGCCCCCATATTTCTGAACAACCTAAACTTCGATAGTAAAATTCCTAAGAGTTTCCTACCGCATCTTAAAAATCAATACCAAATCTTTACGACTCTAGTAAAAGAACAAAAAAGGCTTGCTCTCCTACGGAAGGTTCGGTTGAACAAAAAGGACTAAGAGTCTCTCACTAAAATCCACTAATATTCAACATATCAAAAAGCTCATTCTTACACGCTAGAATGAGCTTTTAAGATTCTTCAATTGTCATTAGAACATCCTTTTGGAATTTCGTAAAAAATATTTTCATAAGGAGGAGTCATTGTGTGTCACCATTTTTATACCTAGCAATCATAGATTACCTCCATCAACTTACAAACAACTTTCAAGCATTGTAAATTTTCTATTACATCGGTATCACTCCCTAAGCTATTTTATGCAATAACTTGAAGTGTCTCCATTTTTATAACGTCCTAAATTCATCATCATAGTAATCGCCTCCGATTCTTATGATTTGAGACCTATCTCCCCATTGACCACTCAATGAGGTTTACTTGTCGCCGTTCTTATAACGACTTACATCAAACATCAACATAAGCGTCACCTCGGTACTTTGTTACAAGATTTAAGCATTTAACTTTTGTCGATAGATTACTCATTTGGCATTGGTATCACTCCTTAAGCTATTTTACGCAGCAACTTAAGTGTCTCCATTTTTATACCTACTAACATTTCTCATGAGCTTTACCTCACTTTTTGACGTTAATCTTGAGTTTAGCTTTCGATTTCTGGTGGTATCACTCCCTTGTAGCTATTTTATGCAACATTATTAATCGCCGTTTTTATACCTACTCATATTTTTCATGAACTCACCTCGTTCATCTTAAGAATATAGGATTTACGTTTCGTATGGCATGGGTATCACTCCTTAGGCTATTTTACGCAACAACCTATGTGTCTCCATTTTTATACCTACTAACATTTCTCATGAGCTTTACCTCACTTTTCTTAAGTTAACAGATTTGAGTTTGGCTTTCGACTTCTGGTGGTATCACTCCCTTGTAGCTATTTTATGCGACTGAATTAATCTCCGTTCTTGTAACGCCCTACTGTCATGTGGTTACGCTCCTCAGAGATGATTGGTAAAGTTATTTGTTTTGCCTACTGTTTTGTTTAGAGATTTTAGTCTCCATTTTTGTACCTTGAAATATTTACTCTCACCATGGCTCTTACCTCCTTGATGAATCCTTATCTTCTTTACACTTTTAGTATAATGTAAACGCTTACTTTTGTCAATCCTTTTGTCGGAAAAACGCATAATTTTTTGAAAAAAGATTTCTTTGCTACAATAGAGACATGTTAGATTTAAAAGAATACGGCATTGTCATGTGGGATGCTGAGAAAATCGCGTCTTTTCGTCGCACCCTCCTGGACTGGTACGATCGAGAGAAACGAGACCTCCCCTGGCGTAGGACTAGAAACCCATACTATATCTGGGTCAGTGAAATCATGCTACAACAAACCCAGGTTCAGACTGTTATTCCCTATTACGAGCGCTTTTTAGACTGGTTCCCAACAGTTAAATATTTGGCCGAAGCCCCAGAAGAGAAGCTTCTCAAAGCTTGGGAGGGGCTAGGTTACTATTCACGTGTCCGAAACATGCAAAAGGCTGCGCAACAAATCATGAATGACTTTGATGGCCAGTTTCCAGATACTTATGAAAACATTGCCAAACTCAAGGGCATCGGACCCTATACTGCTGGTGCTATTTCTAGCATCGCTTTTGGGCTCCCAGAACCTGCTGTTGATGGTAATGTTATGCGGGTTATGGCTCGTCTCTTTGAGGTTAACTACGATATCGGAGACGCCAAAAATCGTAAGATTTTCCAAGCGATTATGGACATTTTGATTGACCCTGACCGTCCAGGTGACTTTAACCAGGCGCTTATGGACCTTGGGACTGATATCGAATCAGCTAAAAATCCAAGACCCGACGAAAGCCCTATTCGCTTTTTCTGTGCAGCCTATCTCAATGGAACCTATGACAAATACCCCATCAAATTGCCTAAGAAAAAGCCTAAACCTATGCAAATTCAGGCTTTTATTATCAGAAATGTAAAGGGTGAATTTCTGCTCGAAAAAAATATCGAAGGACGTCTGCTAGGTGGTTTCTGGTCCTTCCCTATCGTGGAAACAGACTTTATTGGCCAACAACTCAGCCTTTTTGAAAAGGATGATAGTATTCTCGAGACAGTCTCTCAAAAGGCTATTTTTGAGGAAAATTATGCCCTCAAACCAGAGTGGACAAACAATAGCTTTACACCCGTAAAGCATACCTTCAGCCATCAAAAATGGACCATCGAAATGATGGAAGGCAACGTTAAGAACGATAAACCTACTTCCGATAAGGAGCTACGCTGGGTGGCTAGTCAAGACTTTGACCAGTTCCCAATGGCCACACCACAGAAGAAGATGATTAAAACTTATGAAGACAGTAAAAAAGGATAGCATTGAGTGCTACCCTTTTTCTTATACATCAAGTTTATCGTGCTTACGGCCTCGAAAAGCAAGGTATACTTTTGAAAGAACTACTCCCAAAAAGATATAAAACAATTCCAAATAAGTCACATTTTTTGACATCAAAAATTCAATCATAATACGACACTCCTTTTTATTAAGAACTCCTGTCGCTGTTCTCAGTTATGCTTCTATTATAGGTAAGATGACCAATAAAAAATAGTGACATAAATGTCACTATTGGAAAACAAAAAAGCCGAAACATTCAAGTTTCAGCTTTGGAGTTATTAGTCTACTTTGTAAAAGAAGTAACTGTCGTCTGTGGTGCCATAAAGTGACTGCCCACCCCAGATACGATCCTTACTTTTATCTGACTGATCATCAGCTTTCTCATTTGGTGATGACATTACAGAACCAGTCAAAGATACTCCTTGGGGTAAAAATGCTAATGTTCCACCACCAGGACCAACTTCTTTTGGCACAAGTTCTGCTTTAAAAAAGCCATCAGTAATTTTACCATATTCAATTGCTACCTTTGCCGTATACAATTCTATAAATTGGAATTAATTTACTTCATTGTCTCTTTCTTTTTTCTACATTTGTACACAATAAAATGGACTATACAAAATATAACGAACATAGACGTGAAATTTATCCAGACGTCCATATACGCGGACTGAGCTAAATTTTCTCTAAAGCTCGTAGACCATACATAAAAAAATGCAAGTAAAACTGTCGGTATGTACGAAACTACATATCTTAGAACCATAGGCTTTATAATCAGCTCTGTAACAAGAGCATATGCCACTACACCTATTAAAACTATGATTGCTCTGTCTATTTCGTGCCAGTTTCCGCTCGGATCCTCATATATTCCGTTATATAAATACAAAATGCTGTTTAGCACCGTTACAAATGTATATAAAACCGTATATGCGAAAATCAAATTCTTATATTTATCCTTTTTCATTGCACTACTACTCCAGAAATTCAAATTTGTTTATCTAATTATAAAATAAAGGTTAACGATTAATCAATTTAATTATATAACTAAAATTAGAAATGTTTATTCCAAATTTATTTGAGAGTTGTTCTAAGTTATTCCTTCCTTTCTAAGTTCATAGATTAGAACTTGTGACTTGCTCTTCGGATGAAAACCTCTGCTACCGGCCAAGGCTTAAAAAACCACCGATTCAGCACCACCTTTGCTAGCTAACCCGACTAGCAAGTCTCATTAGTATATTAACTACTGGTCGGGAACCCCTATCTAATATAACACTTTAGGGGAACTTTTTTGATACATCGTTAAAAACTTTTCGGAACCACTAGCATAGCTGGTGGTTTTCAATAGGCAAAAAAGCCGAACCTCAGTCCAGCTTTCATCTGTCTATTTCTACTTGTTCATAAAGTAGGTGATAATCACCAATACTGCTACAATACCTAGGATAACAGCCAGAAATCCTAGCATGTAACGCAAGAGAAAATAGGTAAATGGAAAATTTTCTTTCATGTTTTACTTTGCCTCATACCATGTACGGCCGTCATTCTCATCTGCAATGAGTGGGACAGCGAGTTCGACTGCAGCTTCCATGGTTTCTTTAACCAAGGCTTTCATCGCTACAAGTTCATCGTTTGGCACCTCAAGGACGATTTCATCGTGCACTTGGAGGAGCATCTTAGTTTTATAGCCACCTTCTACCAAAGCCTTGTCTAAGTTAATCATAGCAATCTTGAGGATATCAGCGGCACTTCCTTGGATAGGTGAGTTGATAGCTGTACGCTCTGCGAAGTTGCGAACATTAAAGTTACGAGAATTGATATCTGGCAACTCACGACGACGGTGGAAGAGAGTTTCTACGTAGCCCTTATCCTTAGCTTCACGAACCACATTATCCATATAGGCCTTGATGCCAGGATAACGCTCAAAGTAGGTGTCGATATACTCCTTAGCCTTTTTACGGCTAATGCCAAGGTTGTTAGAAAGGCCGAAGTCAGAAATGCCATAAACGATACCGAAGTTAACAGCCTTGGCGTTACGACGGTCGTTAGGTGTGACATCCTCTGGCTTTTCAATACCAAAGACACGCATGGCTGTAGAGGTATGGATATCTGCCCCCTCTTTAAAGGCTGCAATCAAATGCTCATCTCCCGAAATATGGGCAAGCACGCGCAACTCAATCTGTGAATAATCTGAGCTTAAAAGCACTGCGTCCTCAGTCGATGGGACAAAGGCCTTACGGATGAGACGGCCTTGCTCCAAGCGAACAGGGATATTTTGCAAGTTTGGATCCACTGATGAGAGGCGACCTGTCTGTGTTAAATCTTGAACGTAACGGGTATGGATCTTGCCATCCTCAAGAATATAGTCCTGAAGCCCCAAGACATAGGTAGACTGAAGCTTGGTGATTTGGCGGTACTCCAAAATCTTGGCTACGATTGGAGCAATTGGTGCCAAACGTTCAAGGACATCAACAGCTGTCGAGTAACCAGTCTTAGTTTTCTTAGTGTATTCCAAAGGTAGTCCCATCTTTTCGAAGAGGATGACACCCAACTGTTTTGGCGAGTTGATATTAAACTCTTCGCCCGCCATTTCATAGATTTCTTGGGTCAATTTATCGATGACTACTTGGTTTTCCACTGCCATCTCGTTAAGGGTTTGTCCCTTAACCTTAATACCAGCGATTTCCATCTTAGCTAGCACATTTGCCAGTGGTAACTCCATATCAAAGAGAAGCTCTGATTGGCCGTGTTCAGCCAATTTTTCAAGCATGACAGGTTTAGCTACCTGAAGGACCTTGACTTTTTTAGCTAGGTGGTTGAGTAAGACCTCTTTTTCAGGAACGGCACGTTTAGCCCCCTTACCATAGACCACTTCATCTGTTTCAAGCGGCAAGTCTGTATAGAGACGGGCAATGGTTGACAATTCATTGTCCTCAACGGTTGAGAGGAGATACTTGGCCAGACGTGCATCAAAATTAGCCGTAGGCAAGTCAATACCTAGATGACTCAAAAGGACCTTACTGCGCTTGAAATCGTAGATATTAACAGCTTTAGAAAGAGCTGCTTGGAAGGCTTCTGATTTGAGGAGGTCAGTATCTGTAGACGCATAAATCTGCTTATCATTACCCCATGCAAAACCGATGATAGGCTCAGTGTGATAATTGTCACCAAGGATTTCAAAATAGAAGAAATCGTCAGGGCTGAAGTGGTCCGCTGTTACTTGGCTAGGCTCTTCATAGGCCACATCAAAATCTTTTGGCACAGCCTCGCCACCAAGGGCATTTTTAAACTGAACAAAGCCCATCTCGTCATAAAAGGCTGCCAATTTTTCAAGGTCAGGCCCTGTAAACGCCGTGTCATCAAGACCAATTTCAATAGGTGACTGGGTATCAATAGTCGCCAGGGTCTTAGAAAGAAAGGCTTGTTCCTTGTCGTTGATGAGATTTTCCTTCATCTTAGACTTCTTCATCTCATCGATGTGGTCATAGATACCTTCAAGGGAACCGTGTTCCAAGAGGAGCTTGAGACCTGTCTTTTCACCAATCTTAGTCACTCCTGGAATATTATCAGACTTATCACCCATAAGGGCTTTAAGGTCAATGAATTGCGTTGGGGTAATCCCCATTTTCTCCATGAGATAGTCAGGTGTGAAGGACTCAAACTCGGCTACACCTTTCTTCGAAATCTCAACGACTGTGTTTTCGTCAGTCAGCTGAATCAAGTCTTTATCCCCAGAAACAACTGTGATTTGGTAGTCCTCACTGGTATTTTCAGCCATCTTAGCTAAGGTACCGATAATGTCATCTGCTTCGTACTGAGCCAAGTCATAATAGGCGATGCCACGTGCAGCCAACATCTCACGGATATAAGGGAACTGCTCACGGAATTCCTCTGGAGTCTTGGCACGACCAGCCTTATAGTCCGCAAACATCTCTGTACGGAAAGTTGTTTTACCCGCATCAAAGGCTACCAAAACATGGGTCGGTTGGATACGCTCAAGCAGGTTGTCCAACATGAGGTGGAAACCGTAGATAGCATTGGTATGAAGTCCGTTATTGTTACGAAAACGGTCAATTTGATTATAAAGTGCGAAAAAGGCACGAAAGGCAACGGATGAACCGTCGATTAGGAGTAATTTTTTCTGATTAGTCATAGGTTTATTATAGCATAGATGGGAGCATTGGTTTTAATTGAAAATCTCTTATTTTAGGGAGACTCTTTTGTAAAATAGTCGTTCAAAAATAAAAAACTTCAAGGAAAATTGTTCAGAGATAAACTGTAAAAATAGCCAGTCAACATCTGATGACAAAAGCCCGCTTATAAAACTATCTCAAGCATTTCCCACCTCCACCCCCCCTATAGTCAAATGTGTTATAATAGGAGCTATGAACACAAAGATTTTAGACCAATTAGAATTTAACAAGGTCAAGGACCAGTTCACAGAATACCTGCAGACTGAACAGGCTCAGGCGGAGTTGCGTGACTTGGTACCTATGACCAATCCAGAAAGAATTCAAAATCAATTTACAGAAATCCAAGAAATGGCAGAGATTTTCGTAGAGCACCATGGCTTTGCCATTGGTAGCTTGCGAGATATTTCTGAGCCCTTGCGTCGCTTGGAACTAGATGCTGACCTCAACATCCAGGAGCTCATTGCTATCAAGAAGGTGCTGCAAGCTTCTGCTGACCTTGGTCGCTTTTACGCTGACCTTGAAAATGTAGAGCTCATCGCCCTTAAACGTCTTTTCGAAAAGATTGAAGCCTTCCCAAGTCTACAAGGCAGTCTTCAGAGCATCAATGACGGTGGTTTTATTGAGCATTTTGCTAGCCCAGAGTTGCAAAATATTCGTCGTCAACTTAAATCTTGTGATGATGCCATTCGCCAGACCTTGCAAGACATTCTCAAGAAATCTGGCCACATGTTGGCTGAAAGTTTGATTGCTAGTCGTAACGGTCGTTCGGTGCTTCCTGTCAAAAATACCTACCGTAACCGTATTGCTGGGGTTGTGCATGACATCTCAAGCTCTGGAAACACAGTATATATCGAGCCACGTGCCGTTATCCAGCTCAACGAAGAAATTACACAATTACGTGCAGACGAACGCCACGAGATGGCTCGTATACTGCATGAACTGTCTGATCAACTGCGTCCACAGGCTGCTGCAATTGCCAACAACGCTTGGATTTTGGGCCACATGGACTTCATTCGAGGAAAATACCTTTATCTCCATGATAAAAAAGCGGTTATTCCAAAGATTAGTGACAATCAAACACTACAACTACTTAACGTTCGTCACCCTCTTTTGGTCAATCCTGTAGCTAACGATTTGCACTTTGATGAGGACCTTACGGCCATTGTCATCACAGGTCCCAATACTGGTGGTAAGACCGTCATGCTTAAAACGCTAGGACTAGCACAACTAATGGCTCAATCTGGTCTGCCAATTTTGGCTGATAAGGGTAGCCGTGTCGCCATTTTCCAAGAGATTTTTGCGGATATCGGAGATGAACAGTCTATCGAACAGAGTTTGTCAACATTCTCTAGTCACATGACCCACATTGTTGAGATTCTGAATGCTGCCGACAGTAACAGTCTGGTCTTGGTCGATGAGCTTGGGGCTGGTACCGACCCTCAGGAAGGAGCTAGTCTAGCCATGGCAATCTTAGAGCACCTCCGTTTAAGTCAGATTAAGACCATGGCTACCACTCACTATCCTGAGCTTAAGGCCTATGGGATTGAGACGCAACATGTGGAAAATGCCAGCATGGAGTTTGACACAGCGACTTTAAGCCCTACCTATCGTTTTATGCAAGGGGTTCCTGGTCGTTCTAATGCCTTTGAAATTGCTCTACGCCTCGGTTTGAATGAGATTATTGTCAAGGAGGCAGAAAACCTCACGGATACTGATAGTGATGTCAACCGTATCATCGAGCAACTTGAGGCCCAAACTGTGGAAACACAAAAACGTCTGGAACACATCAAGGACGTGGAGCAAGAGAACCTTAAATTCAACCGTGCGGTCAAGAAACTCTATAACGAATTCTCCCATGAATACGACAAGGAACTCGAAAAGGCTCAAAAAGAAATTCAAGAGATGGTTGATACCGCTTTGGCTGAGAGCGATAGTATTCTCAAAAATCTCCACGATAAGAGTCAACTCAAACCTCATGAAGTTATCGACGCCAAAGGAAAACTCAAGAAACTTGCCCCACAAGTGGACCTCTCTAAGAATAAGGTCCTTCGTAAGGCTAAGAAAGAAAAGGCTGCGCGTGCCCCTCGTGTCGGAGATGATATCATCGTTACCGCCTATGGGCAACGTGGTACCCTTACCAGTCAAGCCAAAAATGGTAACTGGGAAGCTCAGGTCGGTCTCATCAAGATGACACTAAAGGCGGATGAATTCACTCTGGTTCGTGCCCAAGCTGAAGCCCAACAACCTAAGAAGAAACAGATTAACGTGGTTAAAAAAGCCAAGAAGACATCTGGCGGTCCTCGTGCCCGTCTAGACCTTCGTGGGAAACGTTACGAAGAAGCTATGCAAGAGCTTGATGCCTTTATTGACCAAGCCCTACTTAATAACATGAGTCAGGTGGACATCATCCACGGTATTGGTACAGGTGTCATCCGTGATGCTGTTACCAAATATCTCCGCCGTCATCGCCATGTTAAAAGTTTTGAATATGCCCCACAAAGTGCTGGTGGTTCCGGATGTACCATTGCAACCTTAGGGTAAAAATAGATAAGAAAGACTGAGACCTTGTGTTCAGTCTTTTTTCATATGTTACCAAAACAAAGAACAAAAAAGCCTCCCTTAATCAAGGAAGACTTCTATTTTCTATATCACACTTGTCCACAAGTGCTGGATAATCTGACTAACTGGAAAATTCCAATTAATCAAAAGGCGCAAAACCCAGCTAGATGACAAGACCGTTTGAAGGTTATTCATGGGAACAGTCGCAAGAATATTCCCCAACATAGTCAAAGGCACAAGACTCACTAAGGAGGCCAAGACACCACCTACCACTTGGTAACGTCTCTGATCAAGTCGCTCAATTCTCACAAAATGGAAGAAAATCCCAAGAAAGCGCAAACCATAATAAGCCACACAGTAAATGGCAAAATAGGCAACACCTGCATAATAGACACGGTCAAGTGAGAAGATGTTCTGATCTTTAAAGAAAGCTATACTAGCATCTTTGGTTGGATTGGTATAAGGTACCCAAAGATTGATAGCCTCTCCTAGCGACCGGTAAAAGTAGGCCGCTACACACATGGCAATAATGACTGAAACCACGTAATAAGCTTGCATAAAGAGGCCTCGACGGTAGCCAATGTAGAAATTCCAAGCCACGATAGCTAAGACAAGGAGTCCAATCATGCGTCATCCTCATCGTCATTTGTAGCTGTCGCCTTGACCTTAAGTTGTTCAAGTTGCTTAGCTCTCAACGTTTCCAACTCTTTTTCCATATCTTCAACTTGGATTTCACGTTCCAACTGAGTCGACAAAGAATTGATAGCCATTAGGATAGCAATCGTTTCATTGTCAGCATTTTTCATCTGCTCTTTGATAATTTTATATTTCTCATGGGCAACACGCTCAACCTCTTCCATGAATAGGTTATCCTTATCAGTTGTTAGCGTGAGATTCTTCTCTCCAAAATGAAATTTGTAACGGTTCTTATTTGCCATTTGCTTGTTAACTGCCAATCAATGGTGGTCACGGATTCGCCACCGCAGCTTCTCCTTATTTTATTGCTTTTATATCGCCATTTTTTAGCAAGATTCAGACACTTACTCTGAGGCGTGTTCGACACTTAAATGCCAACCTTTTTCTTCTAATTGTGGAAAAAAGAGCAGGGTTAGGCATTCTCTTTCTAATCATTATATCCTAAATTTTAACTTTCGTAAATTTTAGACTTTGCACTTCTCTAGAAAAATAATTTTCAGGGATTCCGAGTCTGTAAAATATCTACCAATTCTCCTTTTTTGTGCTAAAATAGATTTCATGGGCACAATCGTATTAAAAATGACAGCAGAGCAGATTTCGACACTCCAGAAGGACCTAGCAAGCTATGCGACTGCTACTAAAAATCCTTATGCAAGTTTTTCAGCCAAGGTCGATGGAATAAGTGTCATCGCCTATACTTCAGGAAAGGTAACTTTCCAAGGTGCTAAGCCAGAAATCCTAGCTAGCCGTTTTGGATACCAAGCTGAACCTGAGCATTCACCTGATGGGCAAAACCTAGCCCTAATTGGATCAGACGAAGTCGGAAATGGCTCCTATTTTGGTGGTCTAGCTGTTGTAGCTAGTCTAGTTACCCCAGCTGACCATGCCTTTTTGAAATCTCTAGGAGTTGATGATTCTAAAAATCTTAACGATATCAAGATTCGTCAGATCGCACCTATTTTGAAGGAGAAAATTCCTCACAAGGCACTCCTTCTTTCGCCTAGAAAATACAATGAAGTGGTTGGAGACGGTAAGAGTCATAATGCTGTGTCCGTTAAAGTAGCCCTCCATAATCAGGCTATCTTCCTATTGTTACAATCAGGTGCTAAACCAGATAAGATTGTCATTGATGCCTTCACCAGTGAGAAAAATTATCAAAAATACCTCAAGAATGAACGCAATCGCTTTGACTTTCCTATTACTTTAGAAGAAAAGGCTGAGGGGAAATACTTAGCTGTCGCGGTGAGCTCTATCATCGCTCGCAATCTCTTCCTGGAAAATTTGGACAAACTCAGCCAAGAGGTTGGCTACACCCTTCCTTCAGGTGCTGGTGCTAAGTCTGACCAGATCGCAGCCAAGCTTCTTCAAGCCTACGGAGATCAGGCTCTCCAAGCTACTGCTAAATATCATTTCGCCAATACTAAAAAAGCCTACCAACGCTTAAAATAACCCTGAAAGGCCTTAACTATGAAAAACAAATGGACCCAATACTTTCTCATTTTCCTTCGTGAATGGGGACTCTTTATCCTCTTTATCACATTCTTCCTCTTGACTCGCCTCTTCCTCTGGCTTCCTGTTCAGGTTGACGGCCACTCAATGGATCCAACTCTCGCCAATAACCAGCGTGTTATTGTTTTGAAACACACGTCCATTGAACGCTTTGATATTGTCGTTGCCAAGGAGGTTGAAAATGGTAAGACGAAACAAATCGTAAAACGTGTCATTGGGATGCCAGGTGATACCATTACCTATCAAAACGATAAACTTACTGTCAACGGTAAAGAAGTCAAGGAAGAATACCTCAAAGAATTCCAGGCTGCCTTTGCCAAAGATAAGCTACAAAAAGAGTATGCATACCGCGATTACTTCCAACAACTGGCTAAAGAATCTAAGGCCTTCACTGTCAACGCGGACAAAAACACTACTTTCTCTGTTACTGTTCCTGAAGGCAAATATTTCCTACTTGGAGATAACCGTATCGTTTCAAAAGATAGCCGCGAAGTTGGTTACTTTGACAAGAGTGCTCTTGTAGGGGAAGTCAAATTCCGCTTCTGGCCACTTAATAAAATTGGTACCGTTGAAGACAACTAAAACCACTAAATAAGATAAGGTTGGGGAAACCCAGCCTTATTATGTATCTAGGAAAAACACATGCAAGAATTTTATTTTTCAGGAACTATCGAACGCGTCATTTTCGAAAACACTAGTAATTTTTTTCGTATCTTACTCTTAGAGATTGACGAAACGGACAGTGATTTTGAAGACTACGAAATCATTGTCACAGGAACTATGGGGGATGTCATGGAGGGTGAAGACTATACCTTCTGGGGCCAACTAACCAATCACCCTAAATATGGGGAACAGCTACAAATGACCCGCTACGAGCGTTCAAAACCTTCTGCCAGCGGTCTTATCAAATATTTTGCCAGCGACAATTTCAAAGGAATCGGTAAGAAAACGGCCGAGCGTATTGTCGAAATTTACGGAGAAGACCCTATTGACAAGATTCTCGAGGATCCTAGCGAGTTAGAGCAGATTCCCAACCTATCCAAGGTCAATCGAGAAGCCTTTGTTGCTAAGTTAAAAATCAATTATGGAGCCGAGCAAATCCTGTCCAAACTTTCTAGCTATGGCCTCACACCAAAGGCCGCCTCACAAATTTTCAACCAATATAAGGAAGAGTCACTAAATCTTATTGAGGAACACCCTTATCTATTAGTAGAGGAGATTCAAGGAATCGGTTTTAAAATGGCCGACCAACTAGCTGAACGTCTTGGAATTGCTAGTGATGCCCCTGAGCGTTTACGAGCAGCCTTGATTCATTGTCTACTAGAAGCCAGTATGGAAGAAGGCGATACCTACATAGAAGCCAAAGCCTTGCTTGAACGGACCATCATTCTTTTGGAAGGTGCTCGTCCGATTGAACTTGACCCCGCCTTGGTCGCTAACCAATTAACCAATCTTATCCAAGAGGATAAGGTGCAAAATGTAGAGACTAAAATCTTTGATAATACCCTATATTTTGCGGAACAGGGCATCTATACCCACCTAACTCGTATCATGAAGGACCAACCTGACGTCAGCTCTGAAGACAAAATCTTAGACAGCCTTGAAGGGGTGGAAGAGGAGCTTGGTATTACTTATGATAAGGTTCAAAAAGATGCCATTATCAAAGCCCTACAAAGTAAGGTCTTCATCCTGACAGGTGGTCCCGGAACAGGGAAAACCACTGTTATTAACGGCATTATTAAAACCTATGCTGACCTTCATGGCCTAGATCTCAAAAAGTCTGATTTACCTATTATTTTAGCAGCACCAACGGGACGGGCTGCTCGTCGGATGAACGAACTCACCCAACTCCCTAGCGCCACTATTCATAGACATTTAGGCCTCAATAGCGAGGACGATTTTAAGACCTTAGAGGACTATCTCGATTGCGATTTGATTATCATCGATGAGTTCTCTATGGTTGATACTTGGTTGGCCAATCAACTCTTTGAAAGTATCTCTGATTCAACCCAAGTTATCATTGTGGGTGACCAAGACCAACTACCTTCCGTAGGCCCTGGCCAAGTCTTGGCTGACCTTTTGCAGATTGATAACTTGCCTAAGGTTTCCCTAACCAAAATTTTCAGACAATCCGAGGATTCCACTATCGTTACCCTAGCTAGCCAGATGCGCCAAGGCCAACTACCCGCTGATTTCACAGAGAAAAAGGCTGACCGCTCTTACTTTGAGGCCAAGGCCAACCATATTCCACAGATGGTTCCTAAAATCGTCTCTGCTGCGATAAAGAGTGGGATTGCAGCTCAGGATGTTCAGATTCTAGCCCCCATGTACCGAGGACAGGCTGGTATTAACAATCTCAATACCATTATGCAAGACCTACTTAATCCCCAAGAAAAGGCCAATCAGTTCGCCTTTAATGATATCTTCTTCCGCAAGAACGACAAGATTCTCCATCTGGTCAACGATACAGAACTCAATGTCTTCAATGGCGACATCGGAGTCATTACTGATCTCATTCCTGGTAAATATACTGAAAGCAAACAGGACGAAATTTACATGTCCTTCGACGGCAATGAGGTTATCTATCCTCGTAACGAATGGAATAAGATTACTCTGGCCTATGCTATGTCAATCCACAAATCCCAAGGGAGTGAGTTCCCAGTCGTTATCCTTCCCATCACACGCCAAAGTGGGCGTATGCTACAACGTAATCTCATTTACACCGCAATCACACGCGCCAAGAGTAAACTAGTCATGCTAGGGGAAATCGCAGCCTTCGATTATGCTGTTCACAACGAGGGGGCTAAACGAAATACTTATCTCATCCAACGTTTTGAACAAACTTATACACAAGCTGTTGATAAGTCTGTCGAGAAGATTGTTACAAACGAGGCAACAGACGCATCCAATCAAACCAAAAAGGAAAACAACGGATCCTCAGAACCCCTTGAAAACAAAGATATTTCGGGAAATATAAATCCATCTCCAACTCTTATTAACACTTATTCACAGCCTGTGGATAAGTCTGTTAACAAACCTGTGCAAACCGAAGAAAACTATCGTTTAACGGAAGATAATTGGTCAACTATAGATCCAATGATTGGTCTCAGTGAAGACGATATTGCTGCCTTTTTTAACAATAGATAAATTGTAAAATATAGTGCAACAAAAAAACTCATAGCGTTTCATTGGTGTAAACT
>NZ_LSIZ01000100.1:0-237 GCF_001556505.1 Streptococcus sp. CCH8-H5
AATCTACAGTTGACGTTGCTTCTGAACTTGCTGATGAAGTTGAGTCAGCAGTTGAAGCTACTTCTGAGCTTGCTGATGAAGTTGAATCAACGGTTGAAGCTACTTCTGAACTTGCAGACGAAGTTGAATCTACAGTTGACGCTACTTCTGAACTTGCTGATGACGTTGAGTCAACAGTTGAAGCTACTTCTGAACTTGCAGACGAAGTTGAATCTACAGTTGACGTTGCTTCTGAAC
>NZ_LSIZ01000101.1:0-50988 GCF_001556505.1 Streptococcus sp. CCH8-H5
TTTAGCTACCGTTCCCTTTATCTCATCTAAACTTTCCAGCCTCATTGCTAGAGTAATTAATATGATTGCATATACATATGCTACACCTTCTGAATCTGGAAACTTCTCGTAAATACTAGAAGCTTTAGCTACCGTTTCCTTTATATCATCTAAACTTTCCAGCCTCCTTGCTAGAGTATATAGTGTGCTTACATATACGAATGCTACGTCTTCTGAATCTGGAAACTTCTCGTAAATACTAGAAGCATCAGCAACAGTATTTGTAATATCTTTGATATCAGATAAATTTGGTTTACTAATAATATCCTTAATTTCTTTCAACGACTTTTGTGTCTCTTTAAAATTCTTTTTCTGTTCATCATTCATAATTCTCTCCAAATTCTCTTCATAAAATTGTAAAACAACATAATAATCACTAGTTTAGAGTTTTTATATAGAAAGCCACTAGAGCTGACAAAACCATAACAAATCAAATCCAAACTCATTAAACACGAGCATTTTAAAAACTTTATCCTACCGAGAAGTCATTAAACACTAAAAAAGCTGATTTCTCAGCCTTTAAATCAATCATTAAGCTTAGTTACTTTTGAATTGCATCGCTTCACCGCTCTGCACAAATTCTCGTTGAGCATCTGTTAAATCTTCAAGTTCATCACAACCAATAAGTCCAAAGACTTCCATACCATCTTTTGTACTCACGATGTATGCCTCAAGTTCCCTAGCTTTGTCAACATCTGACACTAAGTAAATGTTTTTTTTAGTCATTACTTCATCAGTCATTTTACTCTCCTTCAACCCTTTATTAGTGTTTAATCTTCCCCCAATTTATCATGTTGGGTCCTGAAGGCGTATAATGGATCAAAATCTGAATCAAGTTTATTGTTGTCGTCAGCTTGTTCAGCCATCTTAGCATTTAAACTATTTTCCATCCTCCCAATGCAATCCATTACCTTCCTTATCATTGTAAGGGTTTCAGTAGTAATTTTCAAGACCTCACTTGAATTTTCATCGTTCTTAATCGTACCTGAACTTTTCATTTTCTTCTTTAGACGTTCTTCAATTTCGTCTAAACGTAGCTCTTTCATGCTTTGTTGAGGTTCTGCAGTGGCTGATTCTGGCTCTAAAGGTTTTATGCTTTCAACCGTCAAATCTTCAATTTTTGTGACGTTCATAATAACTTTAGCACGTGTTTCTTCTTTTCCATTATGACCTGGTATATAGATATAGTTGTTGCTACCAAAAAATGATTGTTGGGTAATATCGTTCTTAGCTAAACTTTCAAATAAAGGAACGTGACCCTCTACTAAACTGTTAGCAAAATAAATATTTCTCGTGTCTCGAAAAAGTTGGGTGTTGAAAATAAATGGCCTGTTCTTAGGGAAATTATTGACGTGAGGAGAATGGAAAAAATGCTCTGTTGATAGGTAATGTACGTAAGGGACCTTGCTGAGTAGCTGAGACAAAGTATTCGTATCCATCTGAGCCTGCTCATCAAAGAGGAAGATATCTGTAATGTGGTTTGTTGAAGACGTTACTAACTCAATATCCTTTTTTAAATAGCCCGCTAGCAGAACGGCATGTTTTTTCTCATCCTCTAGATCTGCATGATTGTGGGTAATCGTAATCTTAGCTTTATCTTCTAAATACGATAGCGCATTCCAAGAAATATGTGACTTAAATCCCATAATAGCGACTCTGTGGTCTTTGGATTTTGCAAAGTTAGTCAGCTTATGAAAAAAGGGAGAGGCTTCAAAAGGAGATAGGACGTAGGGATCAATATAGATATTAAGCATCAGTATCACCTTCTTATTGATTTTTGAACCATTATACTAAACCTCATATACCTTCTATAACCCAGTGACACCCACCTTGTTTATGGAGACACAAAAAAAGGATATGTTTTTATATCCTTCTCCCCTTTATTCATTCTATATTCAATTCTAAATTCTACTTAAATACAACACTTTCTGAATTGTATATTAGTTTACCGCTTTTCCTTTGTTAAATACTCTTAAAGATTTTTTATCCAATTAAACATATTTTAACTCCTTAATACTTTTTATATAAAACTTTATTTCTATTCTCTAAAGTATGGAAGACTCTATCCCCATTTAATAATTCATAACTATTTAAATTTATAATCTCACTGTTAAATAAAACCATTCATTCTCATAGGCCAAATGTAACTCACCCGCTAAGACTTGGACTAAGTGTTCGGTAATATAAAGTCCAAGTCCAGAGGAATCCTCGGTATCTGACAGGTTTTCAGAATAAAAGCGGGTCGTTAGTTGGTCCAGATGCTGTATCGGATGTTGGACCATATTACTAACTGACAAATAAATGCCATCGTCCTTTTTCTGCAATGTCAGTTGAGCTTGAGTCTTACCATGTTTTAGAACGTTACTGATAATATTCTGAAATAGACGTTCAAAAATATCTGAATCCATTTCGCATTGGATATCAGGGGTTACTTGAATATCTAGTGTAATCCCTGTCTCTTGAAACATGTCATAGTAAGGCAGGATAGACTTAACCACAAGTTGAGAAAAGTCCACATCTTGAAATTGTGGTTGGATGGCCCCCTCTGTTAATCGTCGATATTCCAACAAGGCTTCCAAACGCTTTGAAACAGTCAGTAGATTTTTAGAAATCTTCTCCATAGCCATGTCATTTTCACTACTACTTCGAAGACTTTGCTGAGCATAGCCGCTCGCTACTGTCAGTGGTGTTCGTATATCATGGGCAATATTACTGATAGCCATGTCCATGGTTTTCTTTTCTTGGAGAGCGACAAGCTTAGTCTTTTCAATTTGGGTAAAGAGAGACTCAATCCGATTCGTTAGGGTAACCAATGATTTTGGCTGGTTTTTCAGAGTAATTCGTCGATGGCTTTCTTCAACTAGCTTTTCTTCAATCTGCTTTGAGAGAGATTTTACAGCCAAATAGTAACGAACTAGACAGGTAGTCGCTCCCAGAAGAAGTCCTATCAATACAATAAGCAGTCCTTCCATCAGTCTTCTCCTTTAAGTCGCACACCTAAGCCCCAAATCGTTTCGATATACTCCGTACCCGCATCCACTTGGGCGAGTTTCTTACGTAGATTACTCAACTGTGCATTCAATGTATTATCACCTGATAGATAAGGGGCTTCCCAAACCGTCTCATAAAGGTCCTCTTTAGTAAAAATTTTCTTTGGATTTTGAAGGAGTGTGTGGAAAATTTGAAACTCTTTCTTACCCAAACGAATGACTTTTCCCTGACAGGAGACTTCAAAACTGTCTGGGTTTATCGTGATATTTTTGACTTGATAGATGTTATCAGGCCTACCACTTCCCTTGCTGTGTTCACGTAGTTGAACCGAGACACGCGCATAAACTTCTTCAAGATCAAAGGGCTTAACGATATAATCATTTGCACCATCAAGTAAGTACTGGCTAATCAAGTGCTTGTCACCCAAGGCTGTCAGCATAATGACAGGAACAGAGCTTCTTTGCCTGATAAACTTAAGCACTTCTTCGCCACCTTTACCCGGTAACATGATATCTAGGAGAACCAAATCAATCTCTTGACTTTGAAACAAAAGCTCTCCTTCGGTTCCAGAGTAGGCTTGGATAATATCATGTTCTTCAGAAAACAAGTTAAAAAGAATATTCTGGATATCCTCATTGTCTTCAATCTGTAAAATACGTGCCATGTCTTAATCCTCCAATGATACTACCAATTGTATACGCTCACTTTTTCTTTCATCTTAACAAAAAGCCAAATTAATGACAAGGTGCATTATGAGTTATTGATAGCATAAAAGGAAAAATAAAAACCGTAAGCCTCCACTTCCGAGACTTACGGTCAATTATTTGTTAAGCAAAAGTTGTTACATCAGAGGCATCCAGACGAACAGACTCAAAGCCTTCTTCATTGGCTTTCCCAAGAGCAATGAGCAAAACTGGTACATGACGGTCTTCATCAAATCCAAAGGCTTTGGCGAGACCTTCTTTTTTATAGCCACCAATGGCATTAGTATCGTAACCATAAGAACGAGCGACCAACATCAACTGCATGGCAGCCAGACTAGCATCAATATGAACAATTTCATTCATGACATCTCTAGGAGCATTTTCATACATTGGTACAATGCTTGATAGTTGTTTTTCTTTGACTTCTTCAGGCATTTTTCCTTGAGCAACAGCCTTACCGTAGATATCTTCAGCTCTTTCTTGGCTCTTCAAATCGGCAAAAATAAGGACCATGGCTGATGATGTTTTATTTTGCAAACCATTGTAGCTGACGAAAGGTGTCAATTTTTCCTTGCCCTCTTCGCTATCAACGACGACAAAACGCCAAGGTTGCATGTTAACTGATGATGGTGCTGTGACAGTTTTATCTAGGATTTCCAACAGTTCTTCTCGCGGAATCTTAACAGATGGATCAAAATTACGAATGGAACGACGGTTATAAACGATATCTGAAAAATCATTGCTTACTACAGGCATCTTATGTCTCCTTTTTTTGATTAAATGAAAATAATATAATCAAAATTATAACACAAGACAATTGTTATCAAAAATATTTGCTACAGACGACTAAAGATTAGTTTCCTTGAGCCCTAGCCGTTTCACTTCAGATGAATAGTAAACCATGATGGTAATAAGACTGAGTGTGATTACCCAGATTGACTTAAGGTGCACAAAATGCATCAGAACGGCTGAGACGATAGCGCCAACGACAAAGCTCCCTACGATAAAGCTATAATTGACAGCCTGACGACGATATTCTCTCTGATCACCACTTCCCTGAATGGCATAATAGAGGGCCGTTAACATCCTTCGATAATTTCCTGAGGTCATAAATATCACGAAGGGATGATTCTCAATCTGACTGCCAGTAAAAGTCTTCATCATGATACCTGCAGAAAAAGCGATAATCGGGAGCTCTATCAAGGCATTTGAGGGTAGAAAAGGCAGGATGGCTGTCATCACACAAAGTGGAAGAAGACCATAGACACGCCAATAGGCATTCTTACGATGGTCTTTAAACCATATGCCAAAAAGAAAGCCTAAAGAAAAGAATAAGATTGAAAAGCAACGCAACAAGTTATAGTACATACTACTGTTTCGCCAGTCAGCGACCAACAAAAGGATATTCCCAGTCTGCGTAGCAACCAAGCTATGGTAGTACATATGACAAAAGACATCCAAGGCCCCTCCTGAAAAACTCAACAAATTAGCCATCAGACGCGTATTTTGAGGAAGAAGGTTCCGCGATTCCATAACATAACTTCCCTTCTAATAGTAATTGATAGGATAACTTTATTATAGCAAATTCGGGAACACACAGTAGAAAAAAACAACCCTCACGAGTTGCTTGCAATCCTATTAAAAATTAACGGGATCTGGGATATTATAAGTCTTGATACTAATAGATATCACGTCTATGACCGACTTCGAGGGCAAGTATGATTAGTTCATTGTCCTGAATATTGACAATAACACGATAGGCACCAATACGATAGCGCCATTGTCCAGTGCGATTGGCAACCAAGGCCTTACCCTTGGCTCTTGGATTATCTGTGACACGATTGAGATAAGACTTAATTTGTTTTCTGACGAAAGGATCCAACTTTTTAAAATTTTTGGCAAATTTAGGGGTGGGTACTATCTTATAGGTCATCCCAATTTAGCACCTCCCCACCGTTTTCAAGATAGTCTTCATATTCTGCCAAAGCCAAATCGGCTACTCTAGCGTCGTATTCATCCTCAATAGCGTCTAAAGTCCTGGTACGAATTAATTCTGACAAGGATACGCCTTCGAATTTCGCAATTGCCTGCATGAACTTCTTATCTGCTTCTGAAACCTTCAATGTAATTGTTGTCATATCCTTAACCTCGTTCTCTTTTGTAACACCATTGTATTACCACTCCTCTTTTTTGTCAATTTTGATAATAGGTTCATACTTTTATTCGTAAAACAATAGAAAAAGCAACCCTCACGAGTTGCTTGCTGTCCTATTAAAAATTAACTGTATCAGGATCATCCTGAGTTTTAATACCTTGAATCTTATCCAATACTGCCATATCTTCCTCTGACAAATCAAAGTCAAAGATATCCAAGTTGGCTTCGATATTTTTTGCTGTCACTGACTTAGGTAGTGGCAAGAAACCTTTTTGAAGGCTCCAACGTAAGGCAACTTGAGCAACAGATTTTCCGTTACGTTCAGCCACTGCTTCTACGTCTTCATTTCCAAAAATGCTACCAGTACCTAGTGGACTGTAGGCTTCAAGAAGAATATCACGCTCTTGGCAATAGGCAACCAAATCTTCTTGGGCACAACCTGGAGCCAAAAGAATTTGATTGACATGTGGTACAATTTCAGCCGTTTCAAGGAGAGCATCAAGGTGATGCTTCATAAAGTTGGACACACCGATAGCACGCACCTTACCATCTTTGTAGGCTTCTTCCATTGCCTTCCAAGCACCTGCATTGCCAACCTTCCAAGCATCATTCTCACGAAGAGCCTTTGGATTAGGCCAGTGGATGAGCAAAAGATCCAAATAATCCACACCTAGTCTTTCAAGAGACTCGTCGATAGAGGCCTTAGCCAAATCGTAATCGTGCTTGTCATTCCAGAGTTTAGTCGTTAGGAAAATATCCTCACGTGCCACAACACTATCTGCAATCGCCTTACCTACAGAAACCTCGTTACCGTAGATTTGCGCCGTATCAATGTGTGTGTAACCCGCCTTAAGTGCGAAACTAACGCTGTTATAAGCTTCTTCCCCTTCTGGAATCTGCCAAGTCCCAAAACCAATTTTAGGAATCGTAACGCCATTTGAAAGTGTATATGTTTCCATCCTGTTCTCCTTTTCAAGTTGTAATAGAATTATCTTAAAGGATATAAGATAAAATTGCAAAGATTTGCTATGGTGTCTAGAAAAAACTCCAAATGGTAGTTTATGACCAGATGGAGCTTCTATTCCTTATGATTAATCTCTATCATCATAGCCTTTTGGATGGCTTGAATGCCATGCCCAGGCACTTTGGATGATTTTTTCGATATTGTCAAATTGTGGTTTCCAGCCTAGCACTGTACGAGCCTTTTCAGAGGATGCAATCAATGTATCTGGATCACCAGGACGACGATCAGCCTTCTCAGCTGGAATTTCTTTACCAGTTACCTTACGAGCTGCTTCAAGAATTTGAAGGTTTGAGAAACCTGTTGAAGAGCCTAGGTTGAAGGCTGTTGACTCATTTCCTTTGCGGAGATATTCCACTGCCAAGAGGTGGGCATCCGCCAAGTCGAATGGATGCACATAGTCACGAACATTTGTACCATCTGGAGTATTGTAGTCGTCACCAAAAATCATGATTTTCTCACGAACCCCTTGAGCCACTTGGAGAATTATTGGCAAGAGGTGGGTTTCAGGACCGTGATCCTCTCCGATAGAACCATCAGGTTTGGCACCCGCCACATTAAAGTAACGAAGAGGGACATACTTGATGCCGTAAGCTTGGTCTGACCACTTCATAATGGTTTCCATCATGAGCTTGCTCTCACCATAAGGATTGATTGGCTTTTGTGGTGTGGTCTCAAGGATAGGAATTTCCTCAGGAATACCATAAGTTGCAGCTGTTGATGAGAAGACAATGTATTTGACACCGCATTCGTTCATAACTTCAAGCAATTTAACCATTCCAGCAGTGTTATTGTCGAAATACTTAAGTGGCTTTTCCATAGACTCAGCCACAAGTGAGTAGGCCGCAAAGTGAATAACGGCATCGACATCAGGATTTTCCTTAAAGACCTTACGCATAAAGTCCTGATCTGCCAAATCCCCCCCGTAGAATACCGCGTCTGGGTGGACTGCCGCACGGTGACCAGTCACCAAGTTATCCACGACAACGACTTTTTCTTGGCCCGTTTCAACCAAACGGTCCACCATGTGAGAACCGATGTAACCAGCCCCACCTAAAACTAAGATTGCCATAAAATTTACCTTTTTCTTATTTTTCTATTATTATAACATAATTCTAGGATAATCGAATTCTATTACTAAAATCATACTACTTAATGAAGTAGAATTTTATCGTAAATACCCAATAAGAAACTCTTACGAAATTCTATTCGTTTTATCTACGACCCATTATAAATGTTCTTTTTCCATTTTTCTGTTTATAAGTTATTATTGATATTTAATATCATAATTTACTTTGGAGTTTAAGCGAATCCCTTTTGTTTTTTTACTATAACTACTGATTACATTAAGTCGTACTAAGTATTCAGAAAGTTTATTATTGAAACTATCATCATTGATATATGCACATTTTGTACCATTAGAATTTCTATTTAATCTTTCAAAAACCTTAGCCCACTTAAGGTAAGTCGAATATTCAATTTTCTCTAAAATAGACATAATCTCTTCCAAATTAAATAGATAAAAGTTTCTACTTAGTTCATCTTTTAAATCATTTACATCCCAGTCCTGAAAAAAAATATTTTTTAACAATAATTCTTTTCTAACGTCATCTTGAATTGCTGGATTAGAAAACAACCTTTCAAACAAACTCATACTCATATTATTATCGATTTTATTAATAACTAGGGCAATTTTATTTCCAACTAGCTCTTCTACCTTTATTTTATTAACATTTGAGAGCTTATCAAAAAAATTAGATTCAATAATAAAGTCGAAATCATTGCTATTAAACTTGTAATCAAGTATATAGCTAATAAGTTCTTGACAAACAGATATGTCTTTTAAACTAATGTGATTCATACAGTCGAGGACTTTAATTTTTTGCTGAAATGTAAAACTATTATCTGTAACAATGCCTATACACTCCGATTCAACTATATTATTTTGTATTAACTCAATATATTTTGTAAAATCATGTTTAATAAAATAATTAAGCTCTGAAGGATAATAACTTCTTATTATCTGCAAACTTTCTTCAGTCATTTCAATTTGTTTTAGGTCAATTAATATTCTGATTTTATTCGTTGATAATCCAAGAATCTCTTCATTACTTTCCAATTTCCAAGAATTTATTGTAGAAAATATGTTCTTAAATGTTGTATCATTAAGATTATTTGATTTGATTATTTTTTCAAGAAATTTATTCTTAAATTCTATATCGCAATTATCTAATTGACTTTTGTCAAACTCAAAATCTGGACACTCATTAATAAAATCAATAAAAGAACGAGGAAAATCAAGTTGAGAAAAATAGTTGAAATAAGTTAAAACGATGTCAGTGTTTACAATGGCTTTTTTTTCATCCACTAAATACGCTACAAACTCTCCAAGACTCTCTTCACTCAAATTATTAAATTTTTCATCTTTAAATTCAATCTTATGATTATTTTTCAGAGCCGCGAGAACTATCTTCCATCTATCTCCAGAAATCGTATCATCATACCCGTCTTCATCTTCCGCCAAAGTATTACTATCTTCGAACAGTATTTGATTATTAAGTAATTGCTCTATATATTGGGGACTATCCTGAATATCATTATTTGATAATTCAAGATAAGCATTGATATAAGTTTTAATGTCCTCGTTACAATACTCCAAAATTGAACTATAAATTTCTTTAGTATTTATGAGCTCAAAATTGTGGTGTTCAATAATTTCATCACTAATTAAATTTTCAGAGTACCAATGGATAAAAAAATTCAAATTAAATTCATTCATTTCATATAATTTGTTTTGATAAATAAAATCTATGACTCTAACTAAAAATGAATTTTCTTCTCTCGTCACTCTCTTATCATAATTTGAATAATGAGGTATTTTTAAACCAATAACTAATAAATTGTCGGTGAAGTTGTCATAGCTTTCATCTAAATTTAGAAGTGAATGATTTAATTCATCGCTAAATACATTAACATTTTTTTCAATATAGGAAGATATATTTTTTTGTAAAGATAAATCACATTCTGATAAATCAACTAAGGCTAATAATGAGATAATAAAATTATTAAACTCATAATTGTCTTGAGAATTATTTTTGAAAATATATAAATTAAGCAATTCTGGATTATATTCCAACCATTTATACAAAAATTGTCGTAGAATTTGTTGTTCCTCACACCTCGTACCATCTCTATATATTGGAGTAATCTTATTACTTTTACTTGAAGTCAGAGAATCGGATATTTTAATAATATCTTTTTTAGGACTAATTCGAGATCTTAATAATGGTTTTCTATTTAATTTTATTTGTAATCTAACATCAGTTCTCTCTAAGTACTGATACTGTCTAGAATAAAATTTAGTTAAAAATTCTAGTACATCCTCTTGTTCGAATATATATCGTAATCGTTCATTAGCATTAAAATCTTTGTTGTCTGAGGCTCTTAATAAGTACATGAATAGATCAAAATTTAGTATTGCAGGTTGTCTAAAATATTTAGAAACAATTCTATTATTTATTTCATTGGTATTTTTTAATTTTTCATAAAAATCTCTACTTCTTCCAGTAATAACATCTCTTATAAACTCTTTATCAGAAATACTTAAAGTGTTTCCATAGAAATATGTTAAATAATCCTCATAATTTTCATCAACATATTCATTTCTAACTAAAAAGGGTATTAGGTCAAACTGTCGATTATTTAGGAATTGTGTATAACTTTCTTTTTCCTTATCATTTGGGATTACCTCGAGAATAAAGTTAGTTATTTTCTCAGGAGAATTATATATATCAGATAATTTTTGATTTTCAATATCCAACAATTGGGTATTGATTTTTTCTAATTTATCTTCAATTCTTTTTATCAATATCTTATTTTCAGTGTTTTTAATTCGATTCTTAAATGCTAAGCTATTTTTTTCAGGAAATATCTCGTCTATCGTAACTTCTAAAGGATTAGATTCATACTCTGCTTCATTATAAGAACCGAATACAGTTAAAGTATTTTTTTCATTTAAAACTTCTTCAATAAACTGATAGTAAGATTTAAAGTCTGATTGACTTTTACCATTTACTTTTACTACTTTCATGCCATCTGGAATTTTAAAAATGGAACCATACAATTCAACTAAATCTCTGAATTCCTCCTTCCTAGCATTTACGATTTTTTCATTTAATTCACTCTTTTCTAATTCCAATTCCTTCATTTTCTTATCTAGTTGTTGGTCTCTTGAAGACAATATCATATATAGGAATCCTTGTTTTTTCAATAGCAACGAAAAATCCTGTGGGAAAAGATTTTTATATACTAGGATAGAGAACAACTTCTCGGGGTGTATGAAAGAATAATTTAGACATTCCCTATAATTATAATACTCATTACATATATTATTTAATAGCCTCATATCATCGATATAAAGTGAAATCTCGAACAAAAACGGCTCACTAAAGTCATTGATAAGATCCATACAAGTTAATTTACTTGTCAGTTGATCATAAGAATTTGAGGAAGTGAGTACTGGTACAATAGGGATAATAAAATCGAAGAATTTTGTTCTATCTTGTGATTCAAAAAGATCATCCTTAACAAGATACATAAAAACCAATTTTTTTTCATCACAGACGTCACTTTTTCTATTTACAACTATATTTAATTCTTTAAGCCTCTCAAATATTTTAGAATTATTGAACCTTTCAATATCTTCAAATACGATAACATCCGCATCAGATTGTTTGAATAAATATAAAATATCATCTAAATACCTATCAAAATATGATACCTTTGTGTCTTCATTCTGAGAAAAAATATTAATCTCGGTTTCTATATTATTTGCTTTCAATTTCAAATTCTTGATAAAACTGAAATCCTTTTGAAGCCTTAATAAATAGAAAATACCATATAATATGAATAAAACTAAAACAACTGTTGCGAAAATTTCGGTTAGAAAGTTCGTAGCCCAAAACAGTAATTTTATACTAATTAAATCATTACTTAGAGCTTCAAAATTAAAAATATATAAGCTCAAAAAAATGACAGAACCAAGGTAAAAGGTTATCCACATTGGTTTAACTAACGATTCTGTATCTAAGGTCTTAAAGTTTGATTTTCTAAGTTTATTAGGATCAATTTGGTGTAATAATTGATTAATTATCTTCCCCTCAATAGTGTTAATCTTAAGTCCATCTTTATCATCAGAAATTCCTGAGTACTCTGCGAGAGATATATGTATAAATTTCTTTTTACTATCTTCTTTGTAAGACTCGATTAGACTACTTTTCCCTGCGCCATAGTTCCCCGTTATGGCAATATTTGTAATTTCATCATTCTCCTCAATAGAAAAATCTAATGCCTGCTTGGTAGCTTCATTAATACTAATATTTTTGTTAACTGTTAAACTATGAAACTGTACTTTCTTTTTACTATCTTTTTTTTCCATCCTAACTCCTTAACGTAATTTTAACAAAATTTCAATTGGATATAATAATTTTGTGACAGTCATAAGCCTCTTAATTTTTAACAAGAGCTTTCACAATTATACCATCTTCAACAATTATAAAAAAACGTTAACTGCCTTTTCTCAAGACAGAAAAAATGGTCATCAACAGTTAGTTGACAACCATTTTTCTTTCTATTTCACCTTGACACAAAGGGCATCCCAGGCTTGGAGTTTGCCTTGGTCAGCGATTGGTTTCAGTTCGGTATTTGCGATGACGACTTCTGCAACATCAAAATCATAATCAAAGTCTTGTTCTTGGTCTGATAGATTAACCACAACCAGATAACTGCTATCTTTGGTTTTCCGAATATAAGCAAAGACTTTGTCAGTTGTCTCCAAGAGTTCAAAGTCAGCATCAATTAGCCAATCCTGTGTTTTACGAAGCTCAACCAGTTTCTGATAGGTATAGAAAATCGAATCTGGATTGGCCAGAGCTGAGGCAACATTGATTTCCTTATAGTTAGGATTAACAGCTAGCCATGTTTGTTCTGCTGAGCTAAAGCCAGCATTCTTACTTGTATCCCACTGCATTGGAGTACGGGCATTATCACGTCCTACATGACGAATCTGATCCATAATCACTTCCAGTGGCGTCCCCTTTTCAAGAGCTTCTTTGGCATAGTTGAGAGATTCAATGTCATTCAATTCTTCCAAAGTTCTAAAAGGATAATTGGTCATGCCGATTTCTTCACCTTGATAAATGTAAGGTGTTCCTCTCATCAGATGAAGGAGGATAGCCAAGGCCTTGGCTGACCTCTCACGATAGACACCAGTATCCCCCCACATTGAGAGAATACGAGGCAGATCATGATTATTCCAAAAAAGTGAGTTCCACCCTTGTCCCAACTCTAACTCGGTTTGCCATTTATTAAAAATAGCCTTAAGCGCTGAAACATCCAACTCTTTCTCATACTCCCATTTAGGGCTATCTGGCTTATGCTGAAGTCCAATATGTTCAAACTGGAAAACCATAGAAAGTTCTTGATTATCAGGATTTGAATACTGTTTAGCAATTTCAGGTGTTGCTCCCCAGGTTTCACCAACGGTTAGAAGGTCGTGCTTTCCAAAGCTTGCCTGGTTCATCTCCTTGATATAATCGTGAAGTTTTGGACCGTTTGTATCAATCAGTTGATCTGGGATCTTACCAATCATATCAATCACATCCATGCGGAAACCACCGATTCCCTTATCAATCCAGAAATTCATCATGTCATAAACTTTCTGGCGCAACTGTGGATTTTCCCAATTGAGGTCTGGCTGTTTCTTACTAAAGAAATGCAGATAATATTGACCTGAGGTCTCATCATATTCCCAAGCAGATCCACTAAAGACAGATACTAACTCATTAGGTTCGTCTCGCCAGATGTAGAAATCACGTTCAGGACTTTCTGGATTGTCACGCGCTTCGATGAACCATGCATGCTCATCAGACGTATGGTTAACCACCAAGTCCATAACAATTTGAATATCACGCTTCTTGGCTTCCGCCAAAAGCTCATCCATGTCACTCATATCCCCAAAAATATCCGCAATAGCCTCATAGTTAGCAATATCATAACCATTGTCGTCCATTGGGCTATCATAAACAGGAGAAAGCCAAAGAGCTGTAATTCCGAGTTTTTGAAGATAATCTAGTTTACTTGTAATCCCCTTGAGGTCACCGATTCCATCACCGTTGGAATCCATGAACGACTTGGGGTAAATTTGATAAATCGTAGCCTTGTGCCACCAGTATTTTTGCATAATTCTACTCCTCGTAGTTATTATTATCGTGAGTCTGATAGTTCTATTTTACGTTTTTCTAGAAGTTATGCAAGCGTTTTCTTTTGTTGTTAAAAACATTTCAATGACCTATACTCCAGACTCCTTAAACTTTTGGTAATATTGAAAAATAATAGAGTTGAAATGTAAGGTTAGCCTTTGCTTATTTTAACAATACAAAAAAACGATGGTTAAGGTATTAACCATCGCTTTTTACTTTTTGGGCAAGACCATAACAAAGCGCCTCCCCGTAGAACTTTCTTCAAATCTATAGCTAAGTTCCTCATGCTCTAAAAGGTATTTGACCACAAAAAGGCCTAATCCTCCTTCTTTCTTAGACTGAGCTTTAGTTGAAATATTTTCTTTAGATACACTCGTATTTTCAATGACAAAATCAGTTCCTTCATTTTCTAAACCTATTCGAATCACTCCACCCTTATCAGAATGCTTGACTGCATTACTGATGATATTTGAGAGAACCAATTTCAAAATAGGTAAATTCATGAAAATACTAGTTGCCGGAAGATAATTGTCAATTGATAGGGAGCGATTCTCAACCAACACTTGATTTTGAGTGAGTATCCGATTTACCACATCATCTAACTGAATCCACTCCTTATCACCACCTAATTCTTGAACAGAAGATAAAGACAGGATCTCTAGGACAATCTGGTTCATCTCATCGACGATGTCAAGAGAAACTAATAGGTAGCGGTCCCGATCCTTGTAGCGACCAATTTTATCTCGCATATTTTCTAGGATAATCTTCAAGCTGGCCAGAGGCGTCTTGAGCTCATGCGAAGCTCCCCGTAGGAATTCGACCTTCATCTGCTCCAACTTCAGATTTTCCTGTTTCTGCTGCTCTAGATTGTCGATCACCTCTAAAAGATGGTGATAGAGATCGTTAATCTGTTGCTTGAGGACGCCGATCTCATCCTGCGAATGGATGGGAAGACTGGCTGTCCGATCCAGCCGCTTCATCCGCTTGGTCATCTGCTTGATTTCAAGGATCGGAGCGGAAATCAAGCGGGCATAGAGATAGGAGGCAATTAGCGATAGAACAAAGGAAGCAAGGAGACTATAGGGAAGAAAGCCCAGACTGATGTCCCGCGCTTCCTTTTGCGAATCGACGGTCGCTAAGAATTGCAAGGTTAAGTCTTTCCCTTCCTTGGTCTGAATCTTTCGCTCTTCAATAACCACCGAATTATTTTGGCTATCAGGGTTCACGAGCAGGTCATCCTTTACCTCTATGGCATTTTGTTTTTGCTTTCCTTTGATAGACACCTTGATATCATTGGTCTTGGAATACAGGTCGATGACCGACTCAATGGTCTCTTCTTCCTGGCCTTGGAAACTCTTGGCCAGAGCCTGTGATTTCTTCAAAATCGTCTGGCGCTGGGACTCGATATAGGTCGATGGAAAAATAAAGTAAACCGAAGCGTGTAGAAGGATGACTAAGCTACTAAAAAGGGCAAAGGTGATCAGAAAGATTTTTGCAAAGATACTCCGTTTGGTCATGGTCTCTCCAATTTATAGCCGACATTGCGTACCGTAACGATACAGTCCAGCTCCAGTTTTTTTCGTAGCTCCTTGATATAGACATCAATCACCCGGTCAAAAGGAATCTCCTCCGTCTCCTTCCAGACGGCATCGAGGATCTGAGAGCGGGTCCGGGCCTTGCCCTCATGCTGGAGCAAGTATTCCAAGATTTCCAACTCCTTGGCATTCATGGAAATAGCTTGCCCAGCTAGGCTGGCTGTATAACTCTCAAAATCCACCCGTGCCTCTCCATAGGTGAAGACCCGTGAAGGTTGGAGCTTTTTAAAAATAGCTTCGATACGGACCTTCAAAAGGGACAAGGAGAAGGGTTTTTCCAGGTAGCCATCTGCCAACTCTCCAAAGGCTGTCAACTTATAGTCCTCATCATGAAAGGCCGTCAGCATGAGAACAGGGACTGAGCTGGTCTTCCGGATGGTCTTAAGGACTTCTAAGCCATTGAGGATGGGAAGCTGGATATCCAGCAAGACTAGATCTGGCGCTTCTCTGTGAAAAAGGTCCAGGGCCTCCTGTCCATCACCTGCTTCAAAGACCTCATAGCCACATTCCATGAGATAGTCGCTCATCCCTTCTCGAATCAGGACTTCATCTTCTACGATTAGTATCTTCATACATTATCCTTTTCATCTATATATAGTCGCTTTCTTTCATTATACCGTTTTTTATAGGTGCAGCAAACTTATCATTCAACATCAACTAAGAGGTCTTTGGGTTTCTTGTGAAGAAGCCAGCGAGAAGAAATTAAGGATACCAAGCTTAAGATAAAGCCACCGACTAGAATAACTACCAAAAGTTGCTTAGGTTGGACTGTCATATGAATCTGAGTCAGAGTCTTACTGAAGCTCTCTGCCTCAGCCCCTCCACCGAGATTTGCAGCTAGAGATTCTTTTATCATTTGCTTATTGATACCTTCCGTAACATTGGAAAGGACTGTTTTACCAACTTTTTCGGCAAAGAAACTCGCTAAACCATATGATAAAAGAAAGGCTGGTAAGGCAATCATCAGTAATTCCATTAAAAATTGACCCGCAGCCTGTGTCTTTTTAAGTCCCAAGGCCAAAAAGATACCAACTTCTCTACGACGAGCATTTAACCATAAAATCAACAGAAGGGTTAGCAATAAACTTGTAAAAATGAGACTTCCAATAAACATACGATTTGCCACACGATACATCCCAAGAATAGATTCCTGTAAAGCAGGGTAGTTTGATGAACTCTTAACAAGATCGTAGAGGGTCCAGTTAATGTCCAACTTTTGAATCTTTGCTATCAAGGAATCAATATTTTGATCACCTTTAGCAAAGAAAGTGGCATCCTCATAAGTGGCAGTTTCTACGGTATTACCATAGAGTTTTGCAGCTGTATCTAGATCAGTGATGAGGGTGTTTTCATACAACTCCTGAGCATAGGTAACGGCAGCTTGATTTTGACCAGAAAATAAACCTTTGATAGTCACTTCTACTGTTTCATCAGCCCTTTTTTCGTTATCAGCATCATAGAGATTAGATTTAAGCTTTACTTTATCTCCTACATTAAGACCATTCTTTTTAGCTAAACCTTCGTGCATCAAGATTTGATTATGGTCCTTATCGGTTAGATGTTCTCCTTCAACTAGTTTATAAGCACCTGAAACAAATTTATCTTCTTTTGATGAGTCATTGACTCCTGTCAACATCAAGGTAGACTTAAAATTTTTAGCACGTTCTGGCGATTGATTTTGTAGCGTTTGCTCTGTTTCAATAATCTCATAATCTAGTAAATCACCAATACCATTTATCCGTTTAATAGTCGAAACAATTCCTTTAGTCTCACTAATCTTTTTAATATCTTCTCCCTTAAGATTTCCAGCCCCTCGAGGAGTTCCAGGATTCGTGTTACGATTAATCTGCATTGAAAAACTATTGGTAATTGCCCCTAGACTCTTGGATGCAGCTTCTTGGGTTGCACTTCGCATAGCAAGTCCTAACAAACTAAGAGTACTCATCAAAAGAATAATAGTTAACAGTAATAGTGACTTTGACCATTTTCGTGTAATATATGCAAAAGCGTTTCGAAACATAAGAGCCCTTTCTTTATTTTTTCTTTTCTATGAGTTGTTTCTTCTTCAACTCTAAAACCACATCAGATGCCTGAGCAACTTCCTTACTGTGCGTGACAACTATAACACATTTTTGGCGATCTAAGGCCATTCTTTTAAGGATAGCAATAATATCCTTGGCAGTTTCCTCGTCTAGATTTCCTGTCGGTTCATCTGCTAAGATAATTGGAGCCTCTGAAACCAAAGCCCGCGCAATAGCTACACGTTGTTGTTGCCCACCTGAAAGTTGCAGGACATTTCGATTAATTTGTTTTTCATCTAATCCCAATTCAGAAAGTATCTTCCTATCGGCATTTTTATTAACAAGTCGTACATTTTCTAAAGGTGTAAGATAATCAATGAGATTGTAATTTTGAAAAACAAGCGCAACATGGTGTCTACGATGATAACTAGAGCCTTTTTTCTTGATATTTTCTCCATTAAACAAGACCTGCCCCTTCTTGGGATAATCAAGACCTGCCAAAAGGGAAAGTAAGGTCGTTTTTCCCGCTCCAGATTGCCCAATAATACTATAAAATTTACCTTTCTCGAAACGATAATTCACCTTCGAGAAGATAGCTTCACTTTTATTTTGATAACTATACGTAACATCTTTGAGTTCTAACATAGTGTTCCTTTCTCCTTAACTCATATTAGATAAGATTTCTTTTGGAGTTTTGCGCCAAATGAGACCTGTTGTCACACCGAGCGATAATATTACCAAGACTAGAAGACATAGATAAGATAGCCCTAAAGGTAGTCCCTGAGGAATTTGATCTAATAACTGAAGAGCCTGCTGCTGTCCTTGCTGTCCTATAAATTCTTGCAAAAACAGTCGACTTAGTAGTCGTCCAATAGCAAGGGCTGGTAGCAAAGACATAAGGGACACCAACAATATCTCCATAAGAAATTGAGCAAAAATGCGTCCCTTGCTCTTCCCAATTGCTAAAAGAATACCTATCTCATGATTTCTCTCACGCGTCCATAGTGCCATTAAAAACGAGAGGATACCTGCTCCTGTAACAATTAAACTAATCATCATCGTTCTGACTATTTCTTGTAGCGCTTGAGACGATTCCTTCAAGGAGTCAAAAGCCTTTCGGTCCTCGTCCAAACGTAGACGATACCAATCGATATCTAATTGTTCCACTTGTTTAATGACTTGGTCGATTCTATCTGGATTCTTAATACCAAAGGATAATTTTGTCACTAACTTATCAGTCAAATTAAGCAGCTGGCTAGAGTCCTCATAATGGAGGAAGACTTGATTTTCACTTAAATCTGAGGACATTCCAGTAAATGTCTCCTCCTTCTTGCCAGAAAAAATACCAACGATATCAAAGCTCATTTTCTTAGCTCTATTTTCAGTCACCTGAAAATTGGACAAGGTCAGCTTGTCTCCGACGCTTAGCTTATTTTTTCTAGCAAGCGATTCATGAATCATAATTTGACCTTTAGCAGATAAGTGCTTTCCCTTAAGAAGTTGAAAAGCACCACTCCTAAAATCAACACTTTGTCCTGTTCCCTTAGTGAAAGTGGCTCCCAAGGCTTGATTAGCCTCATTATCAAGGTCATCACGTTTCACCGTTTGTTTTCCTGTAACGACCTTCTTATCGATTAGTCGTACTGGGCTTATATATTCAGGTATCGTTGTCATCACATCAGATAGATGACTAATCTTTTCCCCCTCTTTCCAGGAAAATGCACTGCCTCTTTCTTTACTTACCAGAGCAAAACTTGCCCCACTTGACTTCCTGATTTGTGCTTTCATTCCTCCACCAACTTGCATAAGAGAGAAACAAAAATACAAGCAAGATAATATCAAAAATAAAATGAGAAAAAGGATAAAATTCCGCGTTTTTTTGCGAAAAATATAAGCAGTTGCCTGTTGTAAGAGAACCATCTTCCACCTCCATTTAAGACATTGGCCCTCAGCTATACCAAAGATAAGTGAGGATGCTTTAATTTCTTATTCTAATTATAGACGACAAATGTGAAACCTTTATGAAATTAAATATTCTAATCATGATTGACTTTAAACTCTTTTTCTCCAACAAATCGACTTTCGCTAATAGCATTTACCTCAGGCATTTGATATAATTTTCCTCAGAGGTATTTTTATTTATGAAGAAACAAGCTTTTAGTTCTGAACAGTATTTGAATCTGCAACGCGACCATATTTTGGAGCGTATTAACCAGTTTGACGGGAAACTCTACTTGGAGTTTGGTGGTAAAATGTTGGAGGATTTCCACGCTGCTCGTGTCCTTCCCGGTTATGAGCCTGACAATAAAATCAAGCTCCTTCAAGAGCTCAAAGATCAGGTTGAAGTGGTCATCGCCATTAATGCTAGCAATATCGAGCACTCTAAGGCTCGTGGTGACCTTGGCATTTCTTACGATCAAGAGGTCCTTCGTCTGATTGATAAATTCAACGAACTCAATATCTATGTGGGTTCTGTTGTTATTACGCAGTATTCAGGTCAACCTGCAGCCGATGCTTTCCGTAACCAATTGGAAAAAAATGGCATCACATCTTACATCCACTACCCAATCAAGGGCTATCCAACGGATATGAACCATATCATTTCTCCTGAAGGTATGGGAAAAAATGACTATATCAAGACTAGCCGTAACCTTATCGTCGTTACTGCTCCTGGTCCTGGTTCTGGTAAATTGGCGACATGTATGTCTAACATGTACCACGACCAAATCAATGGCATCAAATCAGGTTATGCAAAATTTGAAACCTTCCCAGTTTGGAATTTGCCACTTCATCACCCAGTCAACTTGGCCTATGAAGCTGCCACTGCCGACCTTGATGATGTCAATATGATTGACCCATTCCACTTGGAAACTTATGGCAAAACTACGGTAAACTACAACCGTGACATCGAGATTTTCCCAGTCCTCAAACGTATGCTTGAGCGCATCCTTGGTGAGTCACCTTACGCTTCACCTACGGATATGGGTGTTAACATGGTTGGTTTTGCCATTACGGATGATGAGGCAGCCAAAGAAGCTTCTAAACAAGAAATCATCCGTCGCTACTATCAAACCGTCCTTGATTTCAAAAATGAACGTGTTCCTGAGACTGCTGTCAAGAAGATTGAGTTGCTCATGAATGACCTTGGTATTACTCCTGAAGATCGCCAAGTGGTTGTTGCAGCACGCACTAAGGCTGAAGAAACAGGTGGTTCTGCTCTTGCCCTCGAATTGCCAAATGGTCAAATCGTCACTGGTAAGAATTCAGAACTCTTTGGTCCAACTGCAGCTGCTTTGATTAATGCTATCAAGACTTCTGCAGGTATTGATAAGGATACTAAACTTATCGAGCCTGAAGTGGTTAAACCTATCCAAGGTCTGAAAATTGACCATCTGGGTAGCCGTAATCCTCGTCTCCACTCCAACGAAATCCTTATCGTCTTGGCCATTACTGCTGCCAACAATGCGGATGCGGCCCGTGCCATGGAGGAACTTGGTAACCTCAAAGGTTCTGAAGCTCACTCAACAATCATTCTTACCGATGAAGACAAAAATGTTCTTCGTAAGCTCGGTATCAATGTGACCTTCGATCCTTACTATCAATACGACAAATTGTACCGTAAGTAATTCATGATTTAAAACAAGAAAGACCTCAGTTTTACCAACTGGGGTCTTTTCGAAATCACTTTAGCTGGAGAAAAAAAAGGGAAACTCTATCGAGTTCCCTTTTTGATAACCCACTCTTTCGTCTCGACCCGTTCCCAATGAAAAGGGAGTGGCCTAGCATTATTATGAAAAAGTGAGTTAAAGGTATCAAACAGAGGGCTAAGCCACTCCCGATTCTAATCAGCCTACGATTTCTAACTTGAGAAAAGGTAAGCTAAAAAGCAAAATTATAGTAGATAGGACAGCAACAAGTGGAAGATAACGACCTCCAACAAGATAAAGTAACAATGGCGCTATCGCTATAAAGCGATTTAGAAAATTGCTAGTAACACGGACAATTTGCCCGTCCTCCACCGTAATAGTGTTAGACTTGTAACCCAATTTTCCGACACTCAAACGAGCTTTTGACGATGGTAGGGAAACGCTCACGTCTTCCACTCCAGAAACTGTCCCCACAAGACTACTGTCTACGCGAATAGGACTCTTTCTAGCTACCTTGCTCGCTTCAATTGTAATACTAGCCACTAGTCATCTCCTTTTCCTATCTTTTCATTTATAGTATACACCTTTTGAAACGCTTACACAAGGGAAATGACTGTTAAATCAAGATTTCTTGAAAATGTTTTATGTTTTCAAAAGTTCTTAAACCGCTTTGAGGGACTTTGGAAATATTGGTTTTTAAATAGTAAAAAGGGCTCAGTCCTATCTAATACAGAACTGAACCCTTTCCTATAACAATTTGTCTATCCTGTTGGGATAAGTGCCTGAGGGGGATAGTATTCCTATACGGGAATAGAGGCACTTTCCTTACAAAAGACCTCATTTACTTAGTCCAATCCATTAACATAAGCATCTACTGCTACGATTGCTTGGGCAATATCAGAGGCTTTCACTTCAAATGGCATTTGATGGATAGTTTCTCCTTCAATAGTCGCTTGTTGACCAACCTTGAGAAGATCTTCGTAGCTTGCATTTTCAAGATGCATTTCTTTAAGAGTAGTTGGCATGCCAATTTGTTGATAGAAGCGAATGTATTTATCCAAAACTTCTTTTGGACGATTTTCTAAGAACAATTGCACAAGAGTTCCGTAGGCTACTTTTTCACCATGAGTCAAATGGTGAATATCGCCAGTGAGAGCTGTGAAACCATTATGGATGGCATGAGCAGCAGCCAAACCACCACTTTCAAATCCAATACCACTAAGAAGGGTATTAGCTTCAATAATATTTTCCAGGGCAGGCGTTACCACTTTAGCTTCACAAGCGGCCATGGCTTGTAGACCATCTGCAAAAAGAATCTCTTCACAGCGTTCAGCAATGGCAACCCCTGCTAGAGTTTGGTGTTTACCTAGCATAGTTTTTCCGTTGGCTTGCATAACTGCTCGAGCTTCTACCCAAGTTGCTAAGCCATCTGCAATACCAGATGCTAACAAACGTTTTGGTGCTTGAGAGATCACTTTACTATCCACCAAAACCAACTCTGGGTTCTTAGAATAGAAGATATAGCGCTCAAAGGCACCCTCGTCAGTATAGATAACAGACAAAGCTGAAACTGGAGCATCTGTAGATGCGATAGTTGGGGCAATAACAACTGACGATTGTAGAAGGTCTGCAATAGCTTTAGCACTATCGATAGTCTTACCGCCACCGAGTCCAATAACTAAATCACAGCCTTCTTCTTTGGCTAGGCTGACCACACGATTAATTTCATTATCCGATGCTTCTCCATTAAAGAAGACTGGTACAACTGTGAGTCCATTTTGAACAAGGTATTCTTCGAAACGTTTACCTACAATATCATAAACTACTGAGTCACATAGTAAAACAGGATGAGTTCCCAATTCTGAAATGGCTTTTGCATTTTCAAATAAGGCATTTTCACCTTGAATGTAACGTAACGGACTTGCAAAATTTCTCATGTCTTTCTCCTTTGACATAAATGTATTTATATAGAATCGGTTAAATAGACCTATTCCTATCTTATGCAGGGCTAAATCCTTTTAAGAGACTGTCTATCTTTTGTAGTCAGTACATTATACTGGTCTTGTTTATCATCTAATCGCTACTCTTCTTCTGGGTAGACCAAGCCCCAGTCTTTGCGGAGTTGAGTCATAAGTTCCATGACATCTCGGCTGTAATTGAGGTAGGTATGATCATCCTCGCCTGCAACAGTTGCTTCCATGTCTAGGACCTCATACTGGAGGGCTTTGGCGGTTTCTCCGGCCTCGATGACTTCTTGTGAGCCATCTTCCGTATAGGTGATGACTGCCTTTTGCCCACGTGGGTACTCGTAAAGTTCGATATAGCCCTTGTCATAAGCGATGGTGCCACGTTTAGGTTGTTTAGCATGAAGACTTAGCGTCACCGTCGCCATTTCCCCTTCTGCATTGGTAAGAAGAATGCCCGCTTGCTCATCAACGCCAGTCGGAGCTAATTTGACCTGTGAAACCATCTCTGTCGGTTGTGAGGTCATAAACCAACGCACGAAGGATAGGGCATAGACACCGATATCAAGTAGGGCACCACCAGCTAGATTACGATTGAAAAAGCGGTTGGTCATGTCATATTCTTTGTAAGAACCGAAGTTCATCTGGATGACCTTGAGAGGACCTAGCTTACCACTTTCCACGATTTCAGATAGTTTTCGATAGATAGGCATATGGAAAATGGTCATGGCTTCTGCCAGTTTGACATGATTTTCTTCGGCGAGTTGGATAGCTTCTGCCAATTCCTCACTATTTAAGGTGATAGATTTTTCACAGAGGACGTGTTTACCTGCTGCGAGTGCCTTGCGAAGAAAATTGATATGCGTATTGTGAGGCGTTGAAATGTAGATAATATCCACTTCAGGATCTTTAAACACTTCATCAATCTCTTTATAAACCTTTTCAATACCGTATTTTTCAGCGAAGGCAACACCCTTATCATAGGTGCGATTAGCAACGGAATAGAGTTTACCACCTAGAGCCTCTAAAGCCTGTGCCAACTCATTGGCAATAACACCCGTCCCAAGACTAGCCCATTTATACTTAATTTGATTTGTCATAGTTTTCCTTTATTCTATTTTTGAATGGTTAATTCATTTATCTGTGATAAGATTTCAACTTCACTCGCTCCTGCCTGAAGCAAGGCTGATGCCGCATAGGCCCCCTCAATGAGAGGTACCTGCTGAATAAGGATTTCCTTGTCTGAAAATTCTTCAACCATCTCCAAATTCATGCGAGCACTGCCCAGATCATAAAAGGCCAAGAGACGTTTAGCAGGTTGACTATCCACTGCTACTTGAACATGGTCAAAACTAGATCCCAGTCCACCATCTTCAAGACCGCCTGTAGCCGTTAAAGGAATATCTGGTGCAACTTCACGAATCAGACTCACCAAACCTTTAGCGATATCAGCAGAGTGGGATACAATCACAATTCCAAGTTCTGGCATGTCCTATTCCTCCGCTTCTAGCAAGGCTTTGAAGAGTAGACCAGACGAATAAGAGCCTGGATCAATGTGACCAATTGAACGCTCACCGACATAGGAGGCACGCCCCTTGGTAGCTGCAACATCCTTGGTTGAAAGAACAGCTTGGTCAATGACATCATTGGTTAGTTGACCTTGTTTGACAGCTTCAACAACCGGATGCCAAACATCCACCATGGTCTTTTCACCAGCTTGTGCATGACCACGTTTTTTAATCATCTCGAGACCCGCCTCAAGCACTCCTGCCAGATCTTGACCAGCTTGTTCAGCCTTCATCATGCCCATAAAGGCAGACCCATAAAGCGGACCTGACGCACCACCAACTTTACTAATCAAGGCCATAGAAACCGCCTTGAACACTTCTGCTGCACTTTGTGGTTCAGTGCTGTTAATAGCCTCAATGGCTGCCGCCATACCACGCGCCAAGTTAGCACCATGATCACCATCTCCAATAGGACCGTCTAATTCAGACAAGTGGTCTTTTTCTGCTTCAACTTTTTGGTTAAAGCCTTGCATCCATTTTACTGCAACTGTTTTATCCATAATATACCTAATTTCTAGTTCTCACGTCAGACTACCAAGCAATAGTCTTAACTGGACTCTCCAAAGCCTCAAGCCAAGCCTCATCTTCAATCTTCATCAGAGTCAATGAGAGGCCTGCCATATCAATAGATGTCATGTAATTACCTAATTTTTTATATGCCACATCTAGTCCGGCATCTCCAAGAATGCTTGCTACATCATTAGCAAAGACATACTGCTCCATGAGAGGTGTCGCACCCATACCATTGATGAGAAGGGCATAGCGTTCGCCTGACTTAGCCTCAAAGGCTTCAAGGAGCTTCCCTGTCAATTCTTCAGCTAACTGTCGAGAAGGTTGCATAGACTCCTTGCGATAGCCTGGTTCACCATGGATACCAATACCGTACTCTATTTCATCCTCTGCTAGGACAAAACCAGGCTTGCCGACCTCAGGAACTGTCGCACCGCTAAGGGCCAAACCAATAGTGTGGATATTAGGAACAATCTTGTCAGCCAAGTCTTTGATTTCAGCCAGAGACTTACCTTCGCGAGCCGCATGACCTAGGATCTTATGCACGAAAATGGTACCTGCAACCCCACGACGACCTTGAGTATAGAGGCTATTTTCCACAGCAATATCGTCGTCCACAACGACACTGGCAACCTCGATACCTTCCATTTCAGCCAATTCTTGAGCCATCTCAAAATTCATGATGTCCCCAGAATAATTTTTAACAACCATGAAGACACCAGCCCCTTGATCTGCTTCCTTGATAGCTTCCAAAATTTGATCAGGCGTTGGTGACGTAAATACTGCACCTGCGATGGCTGCTGAAAGCATACCATCACCTACAAAACCAGCGTGAGCTGGCTCATGACCACTTCCGCCACCAGAAATGAGACCAACTTGACCAGCAGCCTGCTCATTTCTTACAATGATGTCAAAGCCGTCAACACGATGCACCAAATCACTGTGAACATAAGCCAAACCATCTAGCATCTCTGTCACAACATTTTCAGGTTTATTGATAATTTTTTTCATGGAATTGCCTCCTTTTCAAAGGTATCATCTATTTGCACTTACATTTGTTCCCTTCTTTAATTGCTAAGACCCCTATAAATAAAGGACTTAAACGCTTTTTGAGAAAGGTAGCGTAAAAATATGTAAACGCATACATTTTATAATTTAATTGTAGCATTTGCCTCTACCAATAGCAAGGCAAAAGGCAAGCCCCCCCATTTTCCTGCCCCCTATCATTAAGTAGAAGAAAAATCTCATAGAAAGTCCTATTTTAGTCGTCAAAGCTATTGAAAAACCACCATTCAAGCCTTATAATGGAATGACGAATTAAGCGCTAAGGAGGTTCAAATGACCATCGATTTTCCAAGAGAGACAGAAATAGAAACCAAAAATGAAATGGATGCCGTCCTTCAGGCAGGCCGTGTCCTTATGGAGAGCGGTGCTGAGATTTACCGTATCGAGGACACCATGGGACACATGGCCAAGTCTCTTGGTATCAGAGACTTCTCCACTTATGTGGTCAATCGAGGAGTCATGATTTCTGGACTCAACCGCTCAGGTCTTAAAGAGTCTCGTGTCCTAGCTACCTCAGTCCCGTCTATCCATCTAGGTAAACTAGAGGAAGTAAACCGCCTGTCTCGAGAACTGGCAGAACAGCCAAATCAGCCTGTATCTAGCATTTTCCAAAAGCTGAAAACCATTGAGCAGAAGACTTTCTATCGTCCTTTAGAGGATATTATAGCCTGTGTCATTGGTGCAGGGAGCTTCTCACTAGCCCTTGGAAGTAGCTGGATTGATGGAACTGCTGCGGCTATATCGGGAGTTTTTGTAGGGATTGGCATGCAACTCTTTTCCCGTTTTATTCATACCAGTTTCTTGCAGATTATCCTTTCTAGTGCCATTGCCGCTTTATCAGCTAACATTCTCTATTATTTGGGTATCGGGCAACATCGTAGCGTGATTATTCTGGGCACCTTGATGATTTTGATTCCTGGGGCTTACTTTGTAAATGCCATTCGAGAATTCACCCAGAACAACTACTATAGCGGTCTGGCCCTGATGTTGTCAGGGGTCTCCACTTGTCTATCTATCTCTGTCGGTGTTCTTGCCATGATTTCCATCCTCCCCTTTGCGGAACAGTTATCAGGCATATTCTCAACACCGTCAACCTCATGGCTGGGGGTCTTGATTCAGACCTTCATGGCAGGACTAGGGACAGCAGCCTTCTCCGTGCTTTACCGAGTGCCTAAGAAATACTTCTTGGACCTCGGAACCCTAGGAGCGGGCTCATGGCTCCTCTACCTCTTGATTTGGAACAATACCCATCACGAGGTCTTAGCCATCCTCTTCCCTGCCCTATTAGTCACTATCACCTCACGCTTTTTGGCTCACTACCGTAGATGTCCAGCTACAGTCTTCCTAGCCTCAAGCATGTTCCCACTCATCCCAGGGATGAGCTTCTACCGTGCGGTCTACTTCCTCTTAATCGGAAATGCAGACCTAGGCCTCAGCTTCCTACGAGCTTGTTTCCTGGCCTCCTTTACCATCGCCATCGCCGTCAGTTTGACACAACAAATCCCTAGCCGCTATTTTGTACTAGGGAAGAAGAAATAAATTGTTGAAAGCCATTGGTTTTGTATACCAGTGGCTTTTTTGGTGGCGTTCTAAAATCAGTGGATAGCATATTATGAATATCAAAAATACCCTACTCAAGGATCTATCCGCTGCTAACTTAAAGCAAATACATCATTAACTCTCTTTAATGAAAGTTTATCATTCATATACTATCAGTTTTGTTTAGAAAAGAGTTGGAAAGAGATTTCTATAAAAGACGAAACCGTTTACATAATTCTTTGATTTTATTAGAATTCGGTGATAAACTTAATATGTAAGCAAGAATTCTGTAATACTACTTTAACTCCACTCATAAGTTAACTTTATCCTTACTACTATTGTTTAATTTAATGAAAGGACCATTATCATGGAAAAGAAAGTATATTTTATACTTCACAAAGTAAAAAAACAATGGGTAACCATTGCAGTAACCGGTCTAGCTCTAGGGCTTAGTTTTGCAAGCTTGGGCTATGTGAACGCAGCTGAACAGACTCCCCCCATCTCAGAACTAACTGTTGAAAGCAACATCCAAGAAAGCGCAATTGATGTCATAAGCTCGTCAACTAATGAAGTCATTACTAAACCAGAAGAAAACAAATCTTTCGACGCCCCCAATACAAGAGAAAACATCACTGAAACTACTTCTACTGAATCTGATCTAAGTACCACTGAAGCAACTGTTACAGAAACAAGTACTTCTGAAATTAACTCTCAACAAGCTCTTCGTTCGGAAGTCTCTACTGTTACTGGCAGTGAAGTAGTAAGCTCTGGAACACCAGATTCTGAAACAAATACTGCTCATAAAGTAGAAGAAAGTCCCGTGATATCTGGAGGTCATTACACTAGTGATAGTCAGGGCAATTGGTACTACATTAAGGACGAGAAAGCACTTACTGGTATGCAAAATATTGATAATGTTACGGTCTACTTTGATGCCGATGGTAAGCAAGTCAAAGGAGACACCCGTCAAGTTAACGGAGCAACATATCACTTTGAGAAAGATAGCGGACAACTTACTCGCAATGCTTTTGCATCTGATAAGAATGGAAATTGGTACTACTTAGGCCAAGATGGGAAAGCACTTATAGGTAAACAAGTTATTGACAATATACCACTCTACTTTTACCCTAATGGTGTCCAAGCTAAAGATGCCTTTGTCGTCCTAGATGGAAATTCCTATTATTTTCAAAAAGATAGTGGCCAAATGGTTCGTGACCGTTTTTGGTCAGATGACGATGGAAACTGGTACTATAGCGATAAAGAAGGAAAACTTGTCACAGGCGAACAGTCTATAGATGGCTTCGATATGTATTTCTACCCAGACGGTGTTCAGGCTAAGGGTGAAATCGTTACAATAGGTATCGAACCCTATTACTTCGATAAGGATAGTGGTCATAAGGTCATAAATACCGACATTACTATCAATGGAAAAACTTACCACGCAGAAGCTAATGGACTTTTGATTGAAACTGAACAGAAACTTCCTCAACGTCCACTTGTTTCTGGTGGCCATTTCCAAGAAGATTCCTCAGGCAACTGGTACTATTACACCGCAACAGGAGAGAAACTAAAAGGATGGCAAAATGTAGATGGAGTAACTCTTTACTTTGACAAAGAAGGTCGTCAAGCGAAAAATGGGGAAAGAATCATTGACGGCTCCCATTACTATTTTAGTCACTATTCAGGTGCTGTAAAAACCAACTATTGGCATACTTGGTCTATTGAAATCAGAAGACAGGAACCATTTGCTAAAACGTATAACGAATATTATGGTTCTGATGGTCGACGTTACTATGGATGGCATCGAGTTGGCGATCAACTTTATTATTTTGATTATAATGGTCGAGTTGAAAATGATCTTACTATCTTCAAAGGACAAAACTACCTCTTTGATAATCATGGAAAATTGGTAAAAGATGCCTTTTATATTCAGTCATTACGTGTCTTTGTTGGAACTTTAAATACTAGCTATCGCTCCAATAAATTTGGCCAAGTACTAACCGGAGAACATCATATTAATGGTGATGACTACTATTTTTCAAATTCTGGTTCACCAGTCACTGATATAGTCAAAAAAGGTGGCAAGGACTATTACTATTTTGAAGGCAAACTTCTAAAAAACTATCTCGGACCTTTACTCAAACGTCAGGAACTGGATTATGATGCAGTCTACTCTGGCATCGTAGGTACAGATAAGGATGGGGTTTTACTTACTGGTGTTAGCACTGCAAATAATGGTAAACTCTATTATTTTGAAAATAATAGATATTTTGATAATAGCAATATCCCCAAAATGTTTACAGTTACAACACCTACTTGGAAAACGATTGATGGTAAGCTATACCACTTAGAGCCTAGCATAAACAGAACTTACAAGAATGGTGGAAGAAGTTATACCGATACCGTCAGGGAAGAAGTAGACATTATTGACCACGGAGTACGAACAAAGACCGATAAGATTAAACGTATTATTGGTGATAATTATAGTAATCTATACTATCTTGATGAAAACAATGATTTTTACATCGGACATCTACTTCCAGAAAACACAGATTTAACTAAAATTGAAGAAACTGTAATTCAAAGTGACAATAAATTCTATGCTTTCAATAGAACAAGTTCGCTTTCCGAAACTTCCCCTCTCACAGTTTCCAAGACCTTAGTTTACAATAAAAAAGCCTACCTCATTGATGATAAAGGAGTAGCGACCGAAACTAAACTAACAAATCGTTTCGAACACGATGATGCATGGAATTGGTACTACTTTGATAACGAGGGAAAAGCTGTCACCGGACTCCATTCAATAGATAATGTCACTCTATACTTTGATAAAGAGGGCAAACAAGCTAAGGGAAGACTTGTCGAAATTGACGGTCAAACACATTATTTCGATAGAGACAGCGGAGCTATGTGGACTAACCGAACACTTGAACTTAATGGTATTCGTTATATCATTGACCAAAATGGTTATGTAACGATGAACAAACCTGGACAATTTATTCAAGATAAAGATGGTGATTGGGCTTATATTAAAGAAAATGGACAGTTAGCCACTGGACTTCAAATTATTAATCATCAAAAATACTACTTTGATCCAACTGGAAAACAAGCCAAAGGAAAACAACTTCTGCTTGATGGAAAGTACTATTTCTTCGATGAAGATACTGGTGCTATGTTCGTAAATAAATTCCATGAAACAGGCGATTACTTTTCTAAAAAATATACTTATTTTGGCGAGGATGGAAGCCAGATATTTGGTTGGGCAACTATTGACGGTAAACGTGTTTATTTTAAAGAAGATGGCTACCAAGTTCGAAATGATACATACAAGATAGGTGGTTTCGATTATTTCTTCAAAAAAGACGGTAGTATGCTTGCTAATGATATTGACGGCAACTACAAATACTATTATGCTGATAAGGACGGTCATCTACAGTTCGGGTGGGTTAATCACAATAATGAAACCTACTATATTAGCCCACCATGGGGAGCTGAAGACCGAACATATCTAAAAACTATCAATGAAAAGACCTATCTTTTGGGCCCTAAAGGACGACTTCTAAGGAATACAGCTACAGACACCTCGACCTCTTGGAATGGTTTCTGTATCTCTGATGAAAATGGAGTTGTAAAAACAGGTGTCATTCGGTTAGAAGATAATAGACTTTATTATTTCAACCCTGAAATTTATATGACTACTCCTTTGAGTGGCGAATGGGCAGAGTTTGATGGTAAACTTTATCATTTTGAAAAGCCGATATCAGTTAGTCCAGAGTCAAAAGGTTCTCCAATTACCACTAACACTACGCTTGAAAAAGATGGAAAAACCTATATTATTGACGAAAATGGCGTAGCTACAGAGAAAAAGGATTAATATTCAACAATAATTTAAAAACAGCAACCATTTGAAAAACACTTCATTTTTGCCAAAATGTATTCAAAAACACCAGAAATCATTTTTTCTGGTGTTTTCTTTTTGTTTTCTAAAACCTAGTAAAGCTACCTGCAAAATCTCTTTCATAAATCTACTTCAAATCAAAATATTCCTTGACATCCTTAGCATAGCCATACTGCTGGTTTAAACGCTCGAGCAAGTTTTTATTATGGCCTGGATAATTGTCATTTCTTGCCACCACCCTCATACAAACATGCCACCAAACGCTCAAAGGGTTCTATATACTCCCAATAGTCAAAAGGGAGATTTGTAATCTTACTTAGATCATTATCATCAAAATGATACACGAGATGGCGTAGTATTTGATTTTCAATATAATGGATATCTCTCAACTGCTCGAGACTGATTGTATCCAATTCTATGATGTAGTGACACAAATCATCAAGTGCCTTTACGTCAAATTTTTTCTCCTCGTGTAGGAAATAGAGAAAGCTCTGATTCTCACCTCTTTTATTATCTTCTATCAGATTCCTTTTATGCTTCATTCTTGAATCCTTTCCTTAATAGCAACATTATAACACTAGAAAATGATTCCCCAAAGCGACAACATAAAAAGAGAATCTGGAATGTTTCCATTCCAAATTCTCTTCTTCTTGATTTCCAAAATAGCAAGACTTTTTACCACAAACTAATGCGTTTGCTTGGTGCTAAGTACATGGCGTCTCCTTTTTTGATTTGAGGGTAGGCCTCATAGAACTCAGGAAGGTTTTTAAGTTGTTGGTTAACACGCAACTCATTTGGTGCGTGGACGTCTTGTACCATGGTATATTTATTGTACTGTAGGCTAGCCTTTTGTTTCCAAATATTTGCGTAGTTCTCAAAGTAATCCTTGAGGTCAGGTTTTGTCATATCTGTTTTGAGCACTTGGAGTGTGGATGAAAGACCGCCAGCATCTGCGACATTCTCAGTGACTGTGAGTTTTCCATTTACCTTAGTCTCGTAAATTTCCAAACCATTCCACTGGTCTTCAAAGGCTTTGATCCTCTTGTCGAAAGCTTTACTATCTGCGTTTGTCCACCAGTTATGCATGTCGCCGTTCTCATCATAGTCGGCACCATTGGAGTCAAAGGCATGGGTAATTTCATGTCCAATCACGACACCGATACCACCATAGTTCTTTTCAGTACTTTGGTTCTTGTCATAAAATGGAGCTTGCAAAATGCCAGCTGGGAAGTTGATGCTATTGCTTTCTGGGTTGTAATAGGCATTGATATCAAAAGCAGAACCAGACCATTTATTCTTATCAATAGGCTCATCAAAATGGTCAATGGTATAACGTTTTCCGAACTGGGCAATGTCTTCTGACAACTCAAAGAAGGACTTGTTAGGTTCAAGATGTAATTCTTTGGTTCCAGGATCCACATCTTCCTGATAACCTACAAAAACCTTCATTTTATCCAACTTTTCGATGGCCTTGTTACGTGTTTCTTCCGTCAACCAATCATTCTGTTGGAGACGGCCACGATAGACATTTTTGATTTTATCAATCATGCCTGTCACATCAGTCTTGGCTTCCTCACCAAAGTATTTACGTCCATAATAGACACTCATGACATCGCTAAACAGATTGACACTCATCTCGTAAACCGTATCTTCCTTAGAAGTTGGCTTCTGTGTGCCCATGATAGCCATGCTAATCGATTGAAAATTTAAGCGGTAATCTTCTGTTAGAGAATTTGACGCTGCCATAGCTTCTTGTACCAACATCCATGATTTTATTTTAGAAAAATTGTCCTGATTAACGACCTTACTATAATTCTCAAAATACTTGGTATTAGGGACATTGATGGTTTCTAAATCACGTCCCATAATGCCTTTGATGACATCATATAATTTGAAGGAACCTGAGTAGGCGTTAATCTCTTCTGCCGTTTTAGGATGAACTAAATTCTTACTCTCAGACATCTCTTCGTTACTGAGACTGTACTTAGCAATTATTTCGTCGAACTCCAGTGCTTCTTTGACAATGCGTTTACTATTTTTTTCACTATATCCAAGCATTTCCAAAGCTTTTTGCGTGGCTGTCTCGATTGGAGTCAAATATTGTTTCTTGCTGGCCTCATCTTTATAAATAGACACATCTGGCAATAAGATGCTTGGAGGGGTCAATTGGATTTGTTTCTGGCTGGTATTCTCTGCGTTAGTTCCTACGTCATAACCAAATGGAAGAGGAATCCCTTTATCAGTTAAGCTAGCAGATTTATTGGCCAAATCATTTAGATCCTTGATATCCTCAATTTCTTTTAGATAAGGTTTGAGAGGTTCAAGGCCATCTTTTTCACGCTGCTTGTAATCACTAGCAGCCTTGTAGAAAGTGATAAACTCAGACATCCCTGTAATATCTGACGTTTCCTTGCCCTCCCCTAAATTTTTGATATCCTTCTTTAGCTTTCCTTTAATATCTTCATCTAAAGTATAAAAATTATCAATGCTTGGAGAATCAGCAGGAATTTTGGTTTTTAGGAGCCAGTCCTTATTGACAGCCTGATAAAAATTTGAGGCTACCGTAGCATTCTTGTCAATCGGTGTCTCTTGAGGGACAAAGGTTTTATAAGCCCAAAAACCACCTCCTGCAAGAGCCAAGGCCAAGGCTCCCGTTATGGAACCAAGAATAATTTTCTTACGCTTTTTCATAGATACTCCTTAGAAAATTAGATTAATATACTTGTATTATATCATTAGAACACAAATTTTAGCAAGCTGTTTCTGGAAGACAAAAAGAAGTAATCAGACGATTACTTCTCTTTATTTTCTTAAATAGCTAAAATTAGGTATCATGACACTCAAGATAAATCATTTAAAAGACAAACTACCGAGTGATGTTAATCCTCTTGCTAGATTAAAGTTACGCTCTGATTTTTCTTGGAATTCTGTGAGCGTCTTACTCAAGTCACTCACTCCAGAACTCAGTGATTTGCCTTTAGAAAGATTGCTGACTGCTAGAGCTTGAATAGCTCTACATAATTCTGCAAGAAGTTCATCATTATCCTTCTTCCCAACTTCTATTTCATTTTTATACGTTACGAGCAACTCTCTCTCATTTTCAGTTGTTTCTGGATTTATAATAAGATTGTAGATATTGTTTAAGATATCCGTAATTTGGTTGTTGTTACTTTTTGTCATCTAGATTACCTCCTATAACCTGTAGCAAGATTAGGTCGAGCAAGTGAATTAAATTGGTTAATTGTTTGTGTTGTCATGAGCAACGACCTCTTTTAATAGTTCGATGTGACATCATTATACACATCTGGCATATCAAATTCAAGACTAAAAATATCCTTCTGCCACAAATGGTCCAAATTTAGCACAAACAGATAAAAAGAAGTAATCATCTGATTACTTCTTTTAAATGTAATCTCTATTATTTTTATTTGTTATAATATACATTGAAGACTAGATATATATTCTGTTCTCCTTAATTTTAAAATTAAATACTTATATAATAATCAAAAGAAAGTTTATGAGGCCTATCATGTCAAAATCATTTTCAGATATTCCAGCACATCAAGATGAATTTAATATCAAGAATTATATTCAAGGATTAGCAAAATTCATTATGGAATGTGAGACTCCTTTAACAATCGCTATTCAAGGGGATTGGGGCACTGGAAAAACGAGTATTATGTACCAAGTAGAAGATAAATTGATGGATTATAATCAAAGTACCAATTCCAAAAATGCAAAAACCATTTTTTTTAACACTTGGCAGTATTCACAATTTGAGATGGGGAATAACTTAGCTGTTGCTTTAATTACGGATTTAATATCTGAGCTCGAGGTTTCTGAATCTAAAAAGAAAGATTTTTTCAAAAAGACTAGAGGGGCCTTCTCTAAAGGAATTGAATATTTAAATATGGATATGGGAATCTTAAACGGTGAGAAGATAACTGAAAAGGTTCAAGAATACCTAAATAGTTTTGAGGAGAAATCTGATAACATCAAAAACCTAAAAAATAATCTACAGTCAGTTATCGACGAAGCGATAGAAAATAACAATTATGATAGGATTGTAATATTTATTGACGACTTAGATCGTCTTATCCCTGAAAAAGCCATTGAACTTTTAGAAATTCTGAAACTCTTTTTAGATTGTCAACATTGCGTCTTTGTCTTGGCAATTGATTATAACGTTGTCATTAGAGGTACTAAAGGAAAATATGGAGATGACTTAGATGACGACAAAGGGAAGGCATTTTTTGAAAAGATTATCCAAGTACCATTTACTGTACCTATTGCTAATTATGATTTAGAAAATTATATTAATACCTCACTCAAACGTATTAATTTCTCATTTGATGATGAAACTCGTTCAAATGTAACCCAATTAATCAAAAACTCTATTGGTAGTAATCCTCGCAGTATCAATAGATTATTTAACTCTGTCAGCCTTCTAACTTATATCGATAATAGTAGATCGATTAAATCTCACGAGCAAGCACTTCTTATCGCAATAGTTTGTTTTCAATTACGATTCGAGGATGCATATAATTATATCTTGCACTCATTAAATAACTGTTCCGATGATATAGAAGATACAGAAGATTATCTCATCGATTTGCTTGAGAACACATTTGAATTACAACAAAATGCCGATTACAACGCTTTACTATCTATAAATGGGGAATTTACCTTAAAAAACAAACAAGATAAGCTAGATTTTAGAAATTTTTATAGTAATTTAAAGGTACTACTTGAGTCTAAAAGCACCCAGTTAGAACGCGATAAATTCCAAAAACTTATAGAAAAAATGACTTTATCAAATACCGTTGCAATAGGTAACTCTGATTCAGTTATAAGCAGCAAAATAGTGCAAAATCACAAACCTAATGAAGATGTCCAATACGTTATTAGAAAACTATTTAATAATCTTGTTGGCGAAGATCACTTCAACTTAGCTAAACCAAAAGAATTCGGTAAAGAAAAAACTATCAATCGTGATTTACCTCTCCCAGACGGATTCTCAGGAATACCAAATGAATTTAATCGAATAAAAATAACTCGAGGAAAGGGACAAGGAATTAATATTTACTCTTCTCATAACCAATTTAATTCTGTTTACACATCTGGTGATAGTCATGGGCAAATGTACAATGATGGAATTGCAATTAATATAAACAAAAAACAAGTTAAAAAAATTAATATCAATAAAAATAAATTTTTAGCGAGCGAATTACGTAATAATCCTGAAAAATTTTTAGAATTTGAAACAAACTTTAGAGAACATGTGAAAGAACTTATATCTGAAGCAAGCAAACATTTATAATATACTACGTACTTCCTGTTTGTTACCTCAATTAAACAAGAATCCATAATAACTTTATCATTGAGATATTAAAGATGTTATGGATTTTTTTATTTTCTGAAAACAATCTATCAAAAAAAGACCGTTTTCACGATCTTTCTTCTTGAGAATTTTCCCTCATTCTCGGCTGTGTGTTCTCTAGTCAGTTACATGGGCTACTACTGCCTATCTTCCTGGGATATATTCGCCAGTGTTAGCATCGTAGTAACGGCGTTGGCCGTTGACTGTGACGTAGGCACCTTTAACTTGGCGACCTGATTGGTCAAAGTAAAGGTGTTGGCCATTGATAACTTGTTCGCCTGTTACGGCATAACCATCTGCTCCGAAGTAAGCCCAGACGTTAGGCTCGATTTGAGCAAAGCGGTTGGTTACAGGTTGACCGTCGTTTTCGTCATAGTACTTGTAACGACTGCCGACCTTAATGGCCTTGCCTTTGTACTGGATACCATTTTCGTCAAAGTAGTATTCCTTGCCATTGATAGTCCACTTGCCTTTAAGGGCTTGGCCATCAGTATTGAAGTAAGACCATTGGTTTGGTGCAATCTCAGCAAAGCTGCTTGTGACAAGAGCTCCACTGTGGGCATCATAGTAATAAGTCTTACCATCTTCGACAACAGTTTTCCCCTTAACTTGGATACCATTTTTATCAAAGTACTTAAGGTATCCATGATCAGCACGAACTTGGCCGATAGCCAGTGAACCGTCTTGTTTGAAGTACATCCACTGGTCATCACCAACTTGGAGGTAGCGTCCGCTAGCAAGAATACCTGATTCTGGCTCATAGTAATACTTAATGCCGTTTTCCTCGATAATTTCACCCTTAGCTTGGCTACCATCTTCCTTGAAGTAATAGAGGTGACCATCAATGTATTGACGTCCTGTGACACGGTTACCTTCTTTATCAAAGTAGTTCCAAGCCTTAGTTGCTGGATTATAGACAAAGATGCTGCGTCCGATTTCACCTGCTGGTGTGATGTAGCGAGCCTTACCATTTTCAAAGATAATAGAATCTGCACGATTGCTGTAGGCCGTACCGACGCTACCATCTTGGTTAAAGTAATAAGTCTTACCGTCAATGACACGTGAACCAGTCACAGTGTTACCATCAGCATCGAAGTAATAACGCTTGCCTGTGCTACTATCTGTCGCAAAGACATTTCGTCCCATATCACCTGTTTGGGCAGCATAGTAATGCAATTTGCCATCATCGGTACGGACAATGCGATCCTTAGCCTGAAGACCAGTTTCACGGTCAAAGTAGAAATGGTGACCACTCCAATGAAGGTTACCCACTACCATAGTTCCTTGTGTTGTAAAGGCACGGACTTGCTTACGTTTATCATCAAAATCAACGAAGGCATTCTTAACCATGGCACCGTCTAGACCGTAATAGTAAGTATAGCCGTTGTTAGCACGACGCAGGGCATTACGCAATTGAACACCATTATCAAAGAAATAGTAATTCTTGCTATTGATGTTTTGGGCACCCTTAGTCATCTTACCGTCAGCACCGAAGTAATACCAGTTACCGTTACCGTCTTGAACAAATTCATTCTTAACGGTTTGATTATCACGAAGGAAGTAAACATCTTGTCCACGACGTTGGAAGACTTGAGTGCTTGTGATGACACCCGTATCACGAAGTGGTGTTGGCAAGAGTTGGCTGTTGGCTGAGGTATTAAAGTACTGGTTGGTCTTGTCATCACGAAGGACAAAGTTGATGCCTCGTCCAAGGATGTTGGTTCCGTTGAAGTACTTAGCAGACCATTTGGTAATCTTTTCATTCGTAGGCAACTGCTTACCATTTGAGATTTGCACACGGTTGAAAATAGATGGGTACTTAGCTTTAAGCTCATCAAGGAAGGCACCACCATATTTACCTTGATAGTCTGTACCATCTGTACGGGTATTTGCCACATAGGCTTGGTCCACAATTTGATAACCTTGTTGGTGATAACCGTAGCCGTTAACACGTGTCGCATTAACTACTTCTTTTCCTGGAAGGTTATAAATTTGGTCTGGCACCCAGTCAGCAATGGCTTGAATACCATCTTTGTGGAGGGCACGAAGGACATTAAGGAGGTCCTCAAGTGAGCCATACTTGTTATTTTGACTCAAGGCCATGTCATAACGGTCATCAAAGGCATAACCATTGTCAATTGTTGAATCAAGGAAGGTACCATCCTTACTTGAAACGTACTGTGGTGGAAGTCCAACAGACGTAACACCCCAAGCTTTGAGCAAGTCAGTGTGTTTAGCCAAGACACGGTTCATATAGAGTTCTGGCTGATCGTCCGCAAAAGCTTGGAAGTTTGAGAAGGCTTCATACATGACTTGCGAATCAAGGGCTGCTGAAGACTTGTAAACTTGGCCATCGCTATTGGCACGGTTACTTGGCTGTGTACGTGCGTCTTGGTTAGCCTTAGCCCCGACTGGTACCCAGACACCGAGGTAACCTGATACTTGCACATTTTCCACACCAAAAATATCATTGGCATTGAAGGTCAAGTTCCCATTCCAGTCGGTACGTTTAAGAAGGTTTGAAGGTACGTCAGAATCGTTGAGGTAGGTTGCTAGACCATCCTTAGTCGTCAAAAGCAATGGACGGTAAAGCTGGTTACGGTGGGCTCTACCCATATTCATCGTTACAGTTTCATTGCTACCCAATCGGAAATCATAGTTGTTGGTCATGATGACACCCATCCCTTGCGTACGGGTTTCTGAAGTTCCCAAATCTGTTCTGTTATTGGCACCTTTACCATAACGAACTGATGTCAAGAGGCCGTCATTTCCGACTTTCTTCACTTCCATGTCTTGACCACCAGCTACATACTTGATACGGGCACGCAAGAGGGTGTCGATAGCATCAAAGTAAGGCGTCTTTTTCGCCATGTAGTGACCATCCTCACGGTAGAGGTCACCGTAATAAACACGTGTTACAGAGTCCTTGTTGGTCAACATGAGGGCATAGACAGATGGCAAGTTGTAAGACGCATAAGTTTTATGAGCCTTATCAATATCCTCATTGTAAATCTCGAAGGCCTTCTTGATTTCATCACGGGTGAAATTGTAACCAAACAGATTTGGGTTGATACGATCACGGATGATACGTTGGATAATGGTTTGCGCTTCAGTATCGTGGGCACGGGTGAAAATATAGTTGGCCATACGTTCACCGTTCTTATCGTTAGCACCACGTGGATTCAAACTACTATTCATAAAAGCAGTCATGTCCCCAAGCTGCATACGTGTATTTTTATCACGCATCAAAAGGTTGGTAAGAGCATTACGAAGGGCATTATCAATCGGCAGTTGTGCCCCCTTATTGTCCTTGTTGTAATATGGGTCGTTGGCAGACCACGCTTCCAAGTATGATAAGTGCTTAATTGCATTAGCTTCAGACTTGTCTACACCATAGGCTGCTTTGAAGTAATCAGAAGCGATTTGGAGAAGGTCAGCATCCACATTGTCCAAGGCATCGACACGCAAACCGTCAAAGTTGGCTGTTGGGTCATTGGCCATGATGCTTCCGATATTCATCATAAAGTGGAGCCAGTTAAGTTGCTCCGCCTGAACAGCTGGGTTTGAGTTATCAATATCGTTGGCAAGCAAGAACTCAAGACCACCGATAGAATTGTCCTTGAAGTACTTACGTGTACCCGTCTGATTAGTCGGTGTGCGGTTAAGCAAACGATAGTCAGAGTTGGCGTAGCTAGTACGGTTACCAGTATCACCCTTACTGTTGTTAAAGAGCAACTGTCCACCTTGCAAGTGGTCGTATGAACTATTTTCAGTGCTACTATTCCAACCTGGCTGAGTCTTGATAAACTTATCAATACTTGTACGCAACCAGTTGGTATTGCCTTCACGCGCAATACGCTCTTCAATCTTAGTCTGAACCGCTTTAGCAGCTAGATTTAGACTTTCCTGGCTAGAGTTAGTTGAAAATGATCCCGCACCAAGACCTTGATTTTGCATGTAGTTTAGGTAGTTAACCTGAGTCGATTTGTCAGGCCACCAAACCATTAAGAGTGGACGTTTGTCCGTTTCAGTTGAAGCTGTCCAAGTCTTACCATCCTTGAGAATACTCTTTGGACGGTACCAAGCATCTGCTGTGATGAAGGTGTCGAGTTGGTCCAAAGATTTGTTATCGTTTTTGTAGAGCTGATTTCCAGATGAAAAATCCACAGTTGCCTTGATAGGTTCTGTTGAAAATTCATCCTGTGACTTAGTCGCAAGAGCCCCTGTTTCAGCATCAAAGTAATAAGACTTACCGTCTTGCTCAAAGACGAAGTTCTTACGCACACTACCGTCACTATTGACATAGTATTGTTTGCCGTTGATCCGTTGGATACCAGTCGCTGTGTTGGTGTTGGCTTCTCGAGTTTCTGCCAAGTCACGGCGACTACGTGTACGAGCTTCTGTACTTGCCGTATCAGTTGTTGCCGCACGGTCTGTAGTAGCTACACGATCCGTTGCAGTTACTGAAGCGTTAGCGTTAGTGTTAGTATTTGTATCTGTAGCTGTGGCGCTAGTATCAGTTGCAGCTGGTTGCACATTTGTACTTGGTGCTGCTTGACCTGAGTTAGTTTCCACTGTCGCTGCGTTTGAAGCAGATGCCGCTGCCCTATCTGTAACATTTGTTGTTGTGCTAGTCGCATCTGCGACAGGAATAGCCACGCTCGCAGTATTAGCATCTGCTGAGATAGTTGGTGCTACAGTAGTGGCTGCATCATTAGTTGTAGCAGGTGTTTCTTGAAGCAAATCCTGACTGCTATCACTCGACTGATTTGCAGGATTTTGCTCATCGGCCTGAACCTGTTGATCCGCCAACAAAGTTCCACCAGCAACGGTAACCATTGAGAGCGCTGTCACCCCAATAGTCACCCAGTTCTTCTTCACTTTATGCATTTTAAAGCGTACTTTTTGTTCCATAATATTTACCTTTTTCCCTTATATTATTTCCATCATAAGCTATTTGACAAGGGAATACAATTACAAAACTGCAATATCAGCTTAATGTAGACGCCTTTTTTTTTCAGAAAGTTGGTCTAAATGAGGTTGCTCCTAAACTAGATGTCATAACTAACGATAATCATTAGGCTAGGGACTTTTCAATAACTCCTCCCAAGCCTACAAAATTAATGTAAATTTAAATAAAAAAAGCACCTGAACGACTGGTCCAAGTGCTAAAAACTGTTACACCGCTATAAGGAGTTACTGCTATCATCTCATCAGCCAAGGAAAATCTTCCTTTAAAATCAAAAACCAGCGAATGCTGGTTCTTTTGATCTATTTACTCATCTAGAGTTCTGAAAGGAAAATAATAATAATTTAGACAGGAAAGGGGAAAAAATCTCTAGATTTTTAAAGTACATAATAATTAGCGACGCTGTCTCAATTCACCAGTTTTAGCATCACAAAAAAGGCGTTTGCCACCAACATAAACATAACGTCCTTTCACTTGACGACCTGAACCGTCAAAGTAAAGCTGTTTGCCATTGATGACCTGTTTTCCAGTCACTGCTTGACCTGCTTCGTTGAAGTAATACCAGCAACCACGTCCAGCTTCGACAAATCGGTTTACCACTTGCTCACCAGTGTGGGCATCAAAGTAGCATTTCTTACCTTGGACAGTGAGCAATTTACCTTTGACTTGAGCACCGTTGCTACCAAAGTAGTAAACTTTATTGTTAATGTTTTGAAGACCTGTTACTTTGTGACCATCTTGGTTAAGGTAAGCCCATTGGTTAGCCGCGATTTGAATGAATTGGTTGATAACTGCTTGGCCAGTAACGGCATCATAATAACGTCCTTCAGCCCAGCCACCTTTTAATTGGCTATGGTCTTTATTGAAGTAATAGAGTTTACCATCAATCACTTTTGCACCTTGAACGAGGCAACCAAAAGCATCCGCATAATACCAGTTGTTGTTTTCAAAGATAAAGCGTGAAACAGCCATTTCACCTGTTTGAGCTGAAATGTAGTATTGCTTGTTGCCTTGTTGCATCATCTGACCTTTAATTTGACGGCCTTCTGAGTCAAAGCAGTATTCTTTACCATTGATGATACGTTTTCCTGTCACAGCGTAACCATGTTCATCAAGATAGTACCAAGCTTGGTTTTCTTTATTTTGAACAAAAGTATTTACAGCCATATTACCAGTATCAGGGATGAAGTAACGGATACGGCCATCTGAGAAGCGAATAAACTTATCTTTAGCTTGAATACCTGTTTGTGTATCAAAGTAGAAGGTTGTACTACCCATTTCAAGGAGACCAGTAGCCATGTGACCATAACAGTCGAAATAGCGGACATCCTTACGGTAACCTGCAAAATCGTAGAAGCCGTTGATAGCTTTCACACCATTTTTATCGTAGTAATAAGTGTAGCCATCACTACCTTTTACAAGTGAGTCACGAGCTTGGAGACCATTTTCAAGGAAGTAATAAGCCTTACCATCGATAACCTTTTCACCTTTGACCTTTTGGCCATATTGGTCGTAATAATACCATTGATTTTCGCCTACACGTACAAATGATGACTTGGCATTGTTCGAATCAACACTTGGCTTTGTCTCACCTGAGATGATTTGGTAACCTGAGTTATTTTGTTGATTTCCTTGCGAAATGATAGTGACATTAGCATTTGAACCATTTGAATGACCTACTGTCACGTTTGGAAACAGTTTATTTGAATTCGAAACGATAGTAACATTCGGCGTCGTTCCTGAAGCCGTGATGGTGATCGTCGTGTTTCGACCACCATTCCAATGAATGCCGTTTGAGTCAGACGAACTCGTCGTAATTGTCGCAAAACCGCTAGCTGACGATGATGATGACCATGATGATGAAGACGAGTAAGAATACCAAGCTGAACTTGATGAGCTTGAAGAACTTGACGCACTAGCACTTACTGATGCCGAGCTGCTACTTGATTGGTAAGCAGAACCCGTTTGTGATGAATTAGAGCTTTGTGTTCCTACGACTTGAGAAGATTGTGATGAACTAACTTGACCAGATCCACCACCTAGCACAGTCTGTGATGAGCCTCCTGTTGAGGCAGATGATGAAGACCCGTAGCTTGAGCTTGTTTGACTGCCATAGTTTGATGACACCGCTGACAAATGGCCAGCATCTTCTGTCAAGGTTGGCGAATAGCTTTCATTAATCAATGAAGCACTTGACTCAATGCCTGCATCTGTTTGTTCAAAACCATCACCATTAGGAAGTGACACTTCATCTGCTTGTGCCGATTGGTCTGCCAAAAGAGCTCCACCCGCAAGTGCAACCATCGACAGCGTACTAACTCCAATAGTCACCCAGTTTTTCTTGACCTTGTGCAACTTAAATCCAACTTTCTTTTCCATAACATACACCTTTCAATATAACTTTATTTCTCTATTCTATGTTAAGGGATTTTGGAAACGAATACAATTACAGATGCATAACCCTAGTCTCATAAGACTAACCTTCTACCCATAATCTATTTGAAAAAACAAGCCTAAGATATATAGCTATAGCTTTTATATGTTAGAAACCGTTTCCAAAAAACGTTCAGATTTTCTTAAATTCACACAGAAACTCCGACTTTTAGCACTTTCACCACCTTCTTCATTAGAATGACTGAGCATAATTTAAAGCTAAAGTAAGCAGTCTATTGACGATTCTCTTAATCAAACTCATTTTTTGCTTACAATCTGCTTGGCATATCAAGAGATAGTAATAAAAGAAAAGCACTTGAAACAAAATGTTTCAAGTGCTTAAAAGCGGTGAGACTGGGAAGGTACCTACTGAATTTTAATCTAAAAGCATCTAGGATAGTCCCAAAATCACATTTTCTTCTGCCCTTTATCGTTTTCTGACCCAAGCTCCAGTATTGGCGTCATAGTAACGGCGTTGGCCTTTAACCCAGACGTAACGGCCTTTGACCTGACGGCCAGAAGCGTCAAAGTAGAGGTGTTGACCGTTGATGACTTGCTCACCCGTTACGGCTTGACCTGAGGCGTTAAAGTAATACCAAACACCACGAGAAACTTGGATAAAGCGATTGGTTACGGCTTCACCACTATTGGCATCAAAGTAGTATTTCTTGCCTCTGTATGTCAGAAGTTTCCCTTTAGCTTGGACACCGTTGCCTTCAAAGTAGTAAAGTTTACCATTGATATGTTGGAGACCAACTACCTTTTGACCATTTTGGTTGAGATAAGCCCATTTGTTGGCACCAACTTGGACAAAGCGGTTGCTTACGGCCTGACCTGAGTCACCATCATAGTAACGGCCGTTAGCCCAGGCACCCTTGACTTGGCTATAATCATTGTTGAAATAGTAGTGATTACCATCGATGACTTGAGCACCTTTAACCAATTTACCATTGATATCGACATAGTACCACTTGTTGTTTTCCGTCACAAAGCGTGAGCGAGCAATTTCACCGCTATCGCCATCAAGGAAGTAACGTTGGTTATTGATTGTGACAAAGTGTCCCTTAACCTGACGGCCTTCATTGTCAAAGTAATACTGCTTACCGTTAATGGTTTGGAGTCCTGTCACGGCATAACCGTTACTATCGAGGTAATACCAAGCCTTGTTCTCAGGATTTTGCGCAAATCGGTTGACCGCGAGATTTCCTGTATCTGGGATGAAGTAACGCGTGCGTCCGTCCGCAAAACGGATGAACTTGTCTTTGGCTTGAATACCAGTCTTTTCATCAAAATAGAAGGTTGTCCCATACATGTCGTGGAGGCCACGATACATTTGACCGTTGCCATCGAAATAGCGAACGTCTTGGCGAGGACCCGCAAAGTCATAGAATCCGTTAAAGGCCTGAGCTCCTTTAGGATCGTAGTAATAGACGTGACCATCACTGCCTTGGCGAAGGACATGACGTAGCTGGAGACCATTGTCTAGGAAGAAGTATTTCTTACCATCAATGACCTGTTCACCTGTGACCATGTTGCCATTCTTATCAAAGTAATACCACTGGTTGGCACCGACTTGAATGAAGGTGTTCTTGGCAAGGTAACCACTCGTTGAGAAGTATTGGACCTTATCTCCAACCCTACGGAAACCAGTTGCTGTGATTTCAGTCATTTGTTTAGGAAGGAAGGTTTGACCTGCCTTAAGGCTGAAGTATTGGTTTGTAGCGTTATCTTGTAGAACATAGCGAGCTCCAGTACCTTGGATATTGCTTCCATTGAAATACTTGGCTGACCATTGCGTGATTTTCTCATTGGTAGTCAATTTACGGCCGTTTGAAATCTGCACGCGCTCAAAGATTGCTGGATATTTTGCCTTCAATTCATCAAGGAAGGCACCACCGTACTTGCCTTGGAAGTCATTTCCAAAGGTACGTGTTTTAGCTGCGTAGAGGCTATTGTAGATTTCAGCATTTGGACGTGGCGTTCCGTAGCTATTGGTACGAGAAGCTGTTACCACTTCTTTTCCAGGAAGATTGTAAATTTGGTCTGGAACCCAGTCAGCAATGGCTGAGATACCTTCTGCGTGAAGGGCACGAAGGGCATCCATGAGGTCTTTGAGCGAACCGTATTTGTTGTTCTTACTCATGGCAATATCGTAACGGTCTTCGAAGGCATAGCCATTTTCAATGATAGAATCCAAGAAAGTGCCGTCTTGGCTAGACACATATTGTGGCGCAAATTCAAAGGAAGTGATTCCCCACTCTTTGAAGCGTTTGGCATTTTGAGCAATAACACGGTTGGTGTACTGACTTGGTGTCTTAACGAAATCTTGGAAGTTTGAGAAACCTTCGTAAATGACTTGTGAATCAAGAGCTGCTGATGATTCAAAGACCTGCTCACCCTTCTTAGTTGTCGAAGCCTTGGTGCGGGCATCTTGGTTTTCAGAAGCACCTACTGGCACCCAAACTGCCAAATAACCTGAAACTTCAACGGTTGAATGACCAGCAATATCGTCTGCCGTGAAGGTCAAGTTCCCTTGATTATCCGTATAGCGAACCAATCCAGCTGGCACATCAGAATCCTTGAGGTAGGTCGCAAGACCTGTCGATTTGCTGAGAAGCAATGGGCGGTAAGCCTGATTTTTGTGGGCGGCTCCCATATTGACCACTAGACGGTCATTAGCTGCCAACTTCATATCTGGACGGTTGGCTGTAAGGACGAGCATTCCTTGGTTGCGTGTTTCGGCAGTACCAAACTGGTTGGCTTCTTCTGCCCCCTTACCATAACGCACAGATGACATGATTTCATAGCCATTAACCTTAGTGACCTTCATGTCTTGACCACCTGCTACATATTTAATGCGAGCACGAAGCAGGGCATCGATGGCATTATAGTATGGTGATTTTTCAGCCATGTATTGGCCATCGTCGGTAAAGAGATCTCCGTAGTAAACACGAGTGATACTATCCTTGTTGGTCAACATTGTGGCATAGGCAGCTGGGATATTGTACTGGGTGTACTTTTTATCAGCCTTGCGCATGTCCGCATTGTAGATTTCAAAAGCCTGTTTGAGCTCATCCATAGTGAAGGTGAAACCATCTGTTTTTGGATTAATCTGCTTGCTGATGATATTAGCCAAAACAGCTTGCACTTCACTATCATGGGCTCGCACGAAAATATAATTGGCATCACGTAGCGTGTGTTTCTGCTCACTTGAACGATTGTTAAGAGAGTTAGTAATCACGCGCTCCAAGCTGCCACGGTAATTGGTCTTACGCAAGAAAGTTGTCAAAAGCGTTTCACGTAGTGGATTGTCGATAGACAACTGAGCACCCTTGGTATCCTTGTTGTATTGATGATCGTTGTAAGACCAAGCTTCAAGGATTGACAAGTGAGCAATGGCGTTGGCCTCATTATCAGCCACACGGTATTTTCCCTTAAAGTAATCAGAAGCAATCTGCAAGAGATCCGCATCCACATTGTCCACCGCATCGATACGAACACCGTCAAAGTTGGCACTTGGATCATTGCCAAGGATAGAACCAATGTTCATGATGTAGTGGAGCCAGTTTAGTTGCTCTGCCTGAACAGCTGGGTTAGAGTTGTCGATATCGTTAGCCAAGAGCAACTCGTAACCACCATTTGAACGGTCAATATGATATTTGCGTGTCCCCGTTTGGTTAGTCGGTGTGCGGTTCATGAGGCGGAAATCTGAATTGGCATGACTTGTCGCACTATTATTTAGGAAGGTCAGAGCGCCTCCTTGCAAGTGGTCTTTACCAACTAAGAGATTGTCCTCACTCTCAGAGTTCCAGCCAGGCTGTGTTTTGATGAAGTCTGACATCAACTGGCGAAGCCAAGTGGTATTGCCCTCACGACCAATACGTTCCTCGATTCCTCGTTGAACCGTTTCGGCAGCAGCTGCCAAGTCATAGCTCATCATATCTGTCGTATAGGTCTTATTACCAAACCCTTGTTGGCTCATATAGTTGAGGTAGTTGACCTGTGTCACCTTGTCTGGCCACCAAGTCATCAAAAGGGGACGATAATCTTTCTCAGTTGAAGCTGTCCAATTTTTCCCATCCTTCAAAATCTGTTTTGGACGGTACCAGCTATCAGCCGTCAAAAAATTGTCCAAGTGTTCAAAACTCTTGCTTGACGTATCATAGGCCTGGTTATAAACCGCATAGATAGAGTTATTTGGAATGGCATCGGCACGATACAAAGGTTTACTTTGATCTACCATCGCCCCAGTCTCATCGAAATAATAAAGACGACCATCAAGTTCAATCGCTGTGTTCTTTTTCACAACGCCATTTTCAACATAATACTGCTTGCCATCAATCGTCTTCAAGTTGGAAGCTACTGGTTTATAGTCAAGACTTGACTGACTTGGTTGGACTGGCTTGTTAGGTTGAGACGGTTGACTTGGTTGAACAGGTTTGTTTGGTTGATTTGGCTGCGTTACAATAGTCACATTTGGTCTTGTGCCATTTGGACTTGTCACCGTCACGTTTGGCTTAGGAGTGTTTGGCCCTGTGATAATGGTGACATTTGGTGTCGTACCGCTGGCCGTAATCGTGATGTTGGTGTTACGGTTGGCATTGATACAAATAGTGCTATCAGCAGCGCGTGTGGCGATTGCTGGTGCAGCATTGGTCAAGACTCTAGGTCTTGCTTGTTCTGTCACACTTGGAGTAGACTGAGCACTTGTTTGCCCAGCTACTTGAGTCGTAGCCTGACCTTGTGAGGCCTGTTCCGTAGTCAGTGTCTCTTGGGCACTAGCTTGAGTTTGCGAAGAAACTGCCACTTCTTGATCGATAACTTGACTGCTTTGTGCTTGAGCAGTTGCCTCTTGAGCGACCTCACTTGTCGTCGCCTGAGAGCTTGTTTCGTGACTTACGCTGGCTGTTGCTACTGCTGCCACACTTGCTTGAGCACTAGCTTGCTCAGTAACAGTTGTTGTCGTCACTAGACTGGCAGTACCATCCTCACTCAGTTGCTGCAAGCCGTCACCATTAGGTGCGCTCGTCTCATCGGCTTCTACTTTTCCTTGAGCTAGGAGGCTTCCACCCGCCAAGGCAACCATTGAGAGGGTAGTCACCCCGATAGTTACCCAGTTTTTCTTAACCTTATGTAGTTTAAAACGTACCTTATTTTCCATCTATAACAATCATCCTTTTTTTCTATTGTTTTCTCTACTCTATGATATATTCAGACAAATTACAAATAGGAAAAAGTCATCTTATTTTCATGAATCTCTGCCGGACGCTTCCTATTATTAACTTTGATTTGTAAAAATGAGACCTTACACCATATGTAAGGTCCTAAATAGAGTTTTTTTGCTTCTCAAACTCCTTCAAGTGCTTATCTTCAAAGGCTTTTGAAGATTAAAGCAAGCTTCAATTAACCTTAAGAGATAGCAAAACTATGAGAGAAGTAGCCCCTAAAAAGACAATTCTGAAAAGAAAATTTTAGATAGAAAGACTCTATTTTTTCATCTGACTAAGATCGTGGTCTGTCTATGAGGAACAAAAATTAAAAATATAAATGATTTACACAGGTGAATTCTTATTTGACTAACGAAACTAAATATAGAATCTTTTATGTCAGTTCTTTAACATTTTTGATAATTCCGTTAGTTTCTGTTGTTTATTCTTAAAAAAGGATTATAATGAAGCTAGGTGAATATGTAAGCGTTTTAATTTTGCTTTAAAGGACACTTGGGGGATTATCTAAAAGATTGACATTAGTTACCTAATGCCTAAATAAGGATTATAGTAGGATAACCATTCCTGAGTCACTTTGAACCATCAAACTAGGGCTCATAAAAAGAATACAGCATCATTTCAAACTAGAGCTCTAGAGGGGACGCCTCATACTAGTAAGCTCTAGTTTTTTGTGTCTTAGAAGCCCAAAATAAACGAGATCTTCCATGCTTAGAAAGGAGGAAAATTCCGAACGGCTCTCGTTTTTCTAGAATCATTTCGTCAGGACTCATGTTTGCCTCGAACAGTCTCGTAATATAGAAATTGAGGAGGCTTGGAGAAATAAGGATTGTCACAAAAAGATTAACTTACATCGTTAGGGACTCCTCCCCAATGCTCACTTTTCATAAACTCTCATGACAGCCCTTATTTTGCAGTATGTAAAAAGTTTAAAATGAAAGGAGAATTACCATGGAAAAGAAAGTACATTTTAAACTTCACAAAGTTAAAAAACATTGGGTAACT
>NZ_LSIZ01000102.1:0-321 GCF_001556505.1 Streptococcus sp. CCH8-H5
AAGATGCAACATCGACAGATATCCAAGGTCAAACACAATCTGGTAAACCAACCTTCACAGAAGGGGATCCAAATGTTCCAATCGATGAAGATACTCCAGCTACCTTCGAAGATGGTTCAACCACTAAGACAGTAGAAGGCGTTGGTACATACACAGTAGCAGCAGACGGAACAGTAACTTTCGTACCAGAAAAATCATTTACTGGAACTGCTACAGGCGTAACCGTGAAACGTGTTGATAAGAATGGAACTGAAATTACAGCGAAGTACACACCAACAGTAACTCCAGTTACTCCAACAGCGGAACCAGCAACATCAACAG
>NZ_LSIZ01000103.1:0-267 GCF_001556505.1 Streptococcus sp. CCH8-H5
TGAACTCGTATGTTGTTCCACTTGGTAAATCTGCAACATTACCAATTGAATCTTGCGCATTTGGTGTTGAACCTGGAGTCACTGTTTGTGCCTTAGCTGTTGGATCATTCTTATCCGCATCGGTACGTGGATCTTTAACAGTGACCTTAACTGGTACTTCATCCGTTGAACCATCTGGGTATGTCACAACGACTGTAGCGTCTTTCTCACCTTCTGTAGCTGTATCTACTGGTGTCTTGAACTCGTATGTTGTTCCACTTGGTAAAT
>NZ_LSIZ01000104.1:0-345 GCF_001556505.1 Streptococcus sp. CCH8-H5
ACACAAATGCGAACCCATATGCGGACGATGCATCAAACAACGAAAAACAAAACTTGAATACGAAGACTGTTAAACGTGGCGACAAGTTGGTTTACCAAGTATGGTTGGATACAACTAAATTCTCAGCAACTAACAAAGAAAATGTTCAATCTGTAGGAATCTCAGATGACTACGATGAAACTAAGTTAGATCTTGATGCAACTAAGATCAAAGCTTACGATTCAGTAACAGGTGATGATGTTACAGCTAAATTCGATATCACAGTTGAAGGTGGCGTGATTACTGCAACCCTTAAAGCTGGCTTCACTAAGTCACTTGGCGATGCAGAAAACACTCAAGTTATCG
>NZ_LSIZ01000105.1:0-5002 GCF_001556505.1 Streptococcus sp. CCH8-H5
CAACGTATTTCTCTGGTTGGAACTTAGGTTCTTCTGGAGGTGTTACACGGTTGTTGAATTCTTTATCAGCAGCATCTGTTACGTTGGCAACGATTGCTTTAGCTGTACCGTCGTGTGAAACAACAACTTTAACAGTGGCAACCATTGTGTCGTATTTGACAGTTGTATCTGTACCAGGAGTTTCTTCAACTGTATAGTTGTAAGTCTTACCAAGATCATCGCGACCAAATTTAAGAGTCTTGAAGACAATCTTACCAGCAGCGTCGTTCTTCACGCGTTCAACTTCAACGCCGTCTTTCTTCAATACGAATTCGAATTCGTTAGCTTGAAGTTCACGACCTTCCAAACGTTTTGTGAAGTTCATTTCCACTGGAACTGGAACGCTGTTAACACGTTTTTGTGTTGGTTTTTCAGGTTTTTCAACTGTCTTGCTTACTGGGTTGTAAACGTGAACTGTTTGGTTGGCTGTATTTTCAATATCAGCACCAGCTTTAACAGATTCTTTAACAGTTGCTGGGATATCAAATTTATAGTAACGTCCAAATGCGAATTTAGTAGTATCGATAACAGGGTTGTTTACTTTATCTTTGATAAATTCATCTTTAGAAGTTGCAGTGATTGTACCATTTTCAACTTTGATGTCGAATTTAGCAGTCACGTCTGCACCAGTTACTGAATCGTATGCTTTGATGTCAGCAGCGTTAACGTCCAATTTTTCTGCATCGTATTTATCAGATACACCAACGTATTGGATGTTGTTAGCTTCTGTGAATTTAGTAGTATCAAGCCATACTTGGTATACCAATTTAGAACCGCGTTCAACAGTCTTAGTATTCAAGTTTTCTGGTTCGTTGTTTTTAACACCATCAACATATGGATTTGCATTTGTTTCAGTGTACTCGTTACCAGGTACATCATCGTCGTCATCCATCAACTTGTCACCAGTAATGTCATATTTCTCTTTAGAAACGACAAATTTTTCTGGTTGGAATTCAGGAGGTGTTGGAGGAGTTACTTTGTTGTTGAATTCTTTATCGGCAGTACCGTCAGTAGCATTACCGTTGGCATCAACCCCACCAGTTGAAGATACGTTTGTAACAGTAGTCAATGTGTGACCATTCTTAGCAACTTCAACTGTCACTGTAGCTTTCATTTGGTCGTAAGTCATTCCGAATTCTTTGTTTTCAGGAATTACTTCTTCTACAGTGTAAGTGTGTGTACCAACTTTAGTATTGTCGAATGACAATTCAGAGAAGGTTACGTTACCAGCAGCATCATTTTTAACAGTTTCAACGACCTTACCAGCAGCATCTTTCAATACGAAGCTAAATTCACCAGCTTTAAGTTCACGACCTGCCAATTTCTTAGTAAAGTCGAACTTAGTTACAACTGGAGAAACCACGTAGTTGTTGAACTCTGTGTCTTCTGGCATTGTAACAGCAGTACTCAAGAGACCTGTAGCGGCATCTTTAGTAACTTTAACTTTCACTACTGCGTTCATAGTATCGTAATCGATATTTGTATCGTTACCAGCTTTTTCACGCACAGTGTAAGTGTGTTCACCTTCAGCGCTGTATTCAATAGCATCAAATGTGATTGAACCATCTGCTGCATTTTTCTTAGTTTGGATTACATTGCCATTTTCAAGCAATTCGAATGTGAAGGCATCTGCTTCAAGTACTTTACCTTCAAGACGTTTAGTGAACTTGAATTGAGCTTGAGTAGGAGCAGATGTGAAGGTATTGTTAAACTCTTTATCAGTTGGAAGAGTTGCAACAGCAGTAAGCGCATGACCTGACTTAGTAACAGTAACTGTTACGTTAGCTTTCATTGGGTCATAAGTCATACCTGCTTCAGTTCCTTGAACTTCTTCTACAGTGTACTTGTGGTTACCAACTTGAGCATTTGTAAATGTCAATGCGTCAAATTTAACTTTACCGTTGGCATCATTTTGTTTTGTTTGAAGGACTTTACCATCTTTGTCTTTCAATACAAAGCTAAATTCGCCAGCTTTCAAGTCACGACCTGCAAGAGCTTTGCTGAAGTCAAATTGTGCAGTCACAGGAGCTACAACGTGGTTGTTGAAGATCTTGTCATCAGTACCAGTTGCTTCACCGCCTGTTGAAGTCATTTCAGTCTTAGCAACCAAAAGACCTGTAGCGGCATCTTTAGTAACTGTTACTTTAACTGCGATAGTCATTTCATCGTAGTCTACATCGGCATTGTTGCCCTTCACTTCTTTAACAGTGTAGTTGTAGACACCTTCACGGTCGAATGACAATTCGCTGAAGTTAATCTTACCGTTAGCTTTGTTAGTTACAGTTTCGTTAACATTGTTATCACCAGTCAATGTGAAGCTAAAGTCACCTGCGTTCAAAGTACCGTTTGAAAGTGATTTATCAAATTCAAGGTTAACTTTAATCGCACCTGGTGTGAATGTATTGTTGAACTCTGTATCTGCTGGAAGAGTATTTGTTGCTTTAAGAACGTGACCTTCCTTAGTAACAGTGATTGTTACTTCAGCCTTCATTGTATCGTAAGTCATACCAGCTTCTTTGTTTTCTGGGATAACTTCTTCTACAGTGTACTTGTGAGTACCAACTTGAGTATTGTCAAAGGTCAAATCATCAAAGGCTACAACACCTTCTTTAGTATTTTTCTTAGTTTGAAGAACTTTACCAGTTGAATCTTTCAATACGAAGCTAAATTCACCGGCTTTCAACTCACGACCTGCGAGAGCCTTGCTAAAGTCAAACTTAGTTTTAACTGGAGCTACAACGTAGTTGTTGAAGACTTTATCATCTGCACTTGAAGCAAATCCACCAGTACCACTGTATTTAACAGAAGCTTGCAAATCACCTTTAGAGTTTTCAGTTACAGTAACAGTCATCTTAACTGTCATACCATCGTAATCGACGTTTGTATCTGCCCCTTTAACCTCAGTGATTGTGTAGATGTAAGTACCAACTTTATTGAAAGTTAAGTTACTAAATGTAGCTTTACCGTTTTTATTAGTAACAGTTTCTTCATATGACGGAAGTGATTTGTTTTCATTGACTTCTTTAATCTTGAAGCTGAATTCACCATCAACAAGTACACGTCCTTCCAATTGTTTTTCAACTTCTGGTGTAACTGTTACAGGTTCTTGTTTGACATAGTAATAAACAGGTTGTTTATACGGTGTCAAAGAGTTAAGCAAGTCAACGTTGGTACCGATACCATTTACTCCACGAACCAATTGTTCATTTGGAGAAAGGTGACCAATATTGTCTCCTAAGAATGGTACGAATACAGTTTTATATGGTGTATATCCAGCAGCTTTTTGGAAGTCAAATGGAACTTCTTTACCATTTGCATAGGTTACACCTTTACTATCAGTGAAAGCAATTGTATTAAGAGGTGATTTCTTAACAGCTAATTCTTGTTTGTTGTAATCACCTGGTTTAATTGGTTTCGTTTCTGCTAGCAACATGTAGCCATCAGTGCTCAATGTACCATCAGAACGCTTGCTTTGTTGTTTTGGATCTAGAAGATAAACACGAACAACTACAGTTCCATCTTCACCCACGATTTCTTTAATACGTTTAATTCCTGCACGCTCAGCGTCCATGAATTTCGTTCCAACAGTATAAGGACGACTCACATATCCTGACTGATCATTTGCTTCAGCTGCTTGATAAAGTTTGTATCCATCAAATTGGCGCTCTCCAGATGCTGTGAAGTTTTGACCTTCCATAGCTTTAAGAGTGTATGAAGCTAAGTCTACTTCATTACCATTTGCTTTATAATCTTGAACAGTTACATCAGTTTTATTCGCCTTAAATGTTGGATTGTTTTTATCAACTACTTTATAGTAAGTTGTTTTATTAACTGATACTGGAATCTTGGCATTAGTATCTGTAATCGTACGACCGTTATATGCTGGTTCTACAACGTTGATAATATCTGTTGATGTACGAGCAGCATAAACTGCATCATATAATTTTTGTTCTTCAGTAGTAAGGTTATGTCCTGGAGCTACTAAAGCTTGGATACTTGCCCCAACTTCATAACCAAATTGAATAAATGGTTGGTCCGTTTTACCAGGTCCAGCTCCTAAACCTTTATCATAATCTACTTGGAAAGTTAATTCACCTTTAGAAGCAGATTGAGTAGTCGTGAATTTTTGAATACCACTAGACGCAGTAATTGTTCTTGTTTCAACTACAGCACCAGTATTTTTGTTGATCAATTCAACAGTCGTATCTGTTGAAGCATCAAATCTCTTGTAAGCACGTACATAGTAGCTTGTATTGTAACGTTCATTGAAGCGGGTTAGGTCTACGATACTATAGGTGTAGACATCGCCTTCTTTAGCAGCATATCCTGATGGTACTGTTTGTGAACGAACACTTGCACCATTTGGATCCGTCATCTCAGGTGTAGCAACTTCACCGTCTTTTAGGAAAGTTGCTACAGCAACCGGCTCGTTATTGTGGTCTGTAGCGGCACGACGATTACGACGGCTGCTTCTTGTTGCCAAAGCGCCAGCATTCGTCAAATCAGTTGCTGCACGGTCAAGCGTTGCACTACGAACTGCTGCTGATCCTACAGAATAAAAACGCGCAGAACCACGTGTGTTAAGACTTGTAGTTGCTGCCGCAGTTTCGGCTGCTGCTGTTTCTTCAGCTACTGGAGCTGCTGTTGCTGCAGTACGATTAGCCGCTGTTGCAGCTGGAGTTGCTGCAGCGGCTGTCGCTGAAGCTGTTGTTTCAACCTTGTTGCTAGCTGCATTTGTTGATGCTGCTGTAGCTGGCTTAGCTGTTTCTGTAGCAGCCTTTTCAGTTGGTTTTGCTGCTTCCGAAGCTGGTTTAGCAGCTTGAGATTTTGCAGTTTCTGTAGCTTGTTTGTCAGTTGTCCCTGCGGCAGCCTTATCTGTTGTTGAAGCTTCTGGCGTCAAGTTAAATGTTGACGCAGTTGCCTCAGTTGAAGATACAGCTGCAGTAGGATCTGCTTGAGCTGT
>NZ_LSIZ01000106.1:0-3482 GCF_001556505.1 Streptococcus sp. CCH8-H5
ACTCACTTAATGAACTTGAAACGCTCGCCGATTTCTCAGCACTCAAAGACGCACTTGTTGAAGCAGATTGACTTTGTGAGACGCTCGTCTTCAAAGACTCACTCAAGGAACTTGAGACACTCGCTGACTTCACAGTACTCAAAGACGCACTTGTTGAAGCGGATTCACTTTGTGAAACGCTCGTCTTCAAAGACTCACTCAAGGAGTTTGAAACGCTCGCTGACTTCACAGTACTCAAAGACGCACTTGTTGATGCAGATTGACTTCGAGATTGACTCATCTTCAAGGACTCACTCAAAGAACTTGAGACACTCGCTGACTTCACAGTACTCAAAGACGCACTTGTTGAAGCAGATTGACTTCGAGATTGGCTGGTCTTCAAAGATTCACTCAAAGAACTTGAAACACTTTTTGAGGCTACCGTGCTCAATGAAAGGCTAGTCGATGCAGATTGCTTAACAGACTCACTTCGACTTTGAGAAATAGATTCCTGCTTAGACTGACTGGCACTTTGCGACACTGACTGGCTGTAATCACTATCCGACAATTTCACCGTCACAACATTGGTCGTACTATCTTTATAAGTAATCGTTACCGTACCATCACTATTAACCGTATAAGACTTAATACGGTTAGCGACCTCTGGATTCAAGGCAGATACAGCCTCAATAATCTTACTCTTATCTGCATCTGTTAAGGCAGTCAGGCTGGTCACCTGAATAGTGCTTGTCGGCGCCACACCCGGTGTACGATCTGACAAGCGACCCTGAGTAATACGAATCTCACCCAAACCATTTGGACGGTTCATATTTGACGCATTGTCAATAGCAGCAACATTACGTTGCCATGTGTTTCGGAAAGAATGATAAAGGTCATCCTTCAAATGAATGGTCGTTGTGATGGTTGCAGGATTATCAGTCGTAGCTGTGATATCTCCCGTAATCGGTGCAATATTACCAGTTCCGTACTGGCTACTACCAAAGAAATTGCCGTTCAAGGCATTGTCATTCAAATCGGCTCTTGCAACAACTTTCATTTCTTTAAGCTTGCCACTGTCATCTGTAGCTGTGAAAGTCAAAACAGCATCATCACCAGCATAGAGGGTATAGTTTTTCCCACCGCCTTCGAGAGGCGTTGACTTAGGTTCCACACCATCAACAGTCAACTTGGCCGTCACTTCAGGACGCGTTCCGTCCGTTACAGCCACGGAATTGCTAGCATCGGAATACACCGCATAATCACCATACATGATGCGAGCTTTGGCTGTTACACCACCTGTTTGTAACTTAACAGTCGGCGTCACAATCGCTTGACCCGAAGCATCTGCCACAGCTGTTCCCACTTCGTCGTCATTATTATATAGAACGACTGTGGAACCTGGCTCAGCTCCCGTCACCGTTACAGGCGTCTGTGTGTAAGCCTTGTCCAATAATCTCGTTTCAACGGTTGGTGCTGCTAGTCGCTTCACTGGAGCCGTCACATCATTAGTGGTGTTATCTTTATAAGTAATGGTTACCACACCAGATGATGAAACGGAATAAGATTTAAAATCCTTTGAAGTGGCAATATTTGGATTAGTAGCCTTAAACGCTTCCCAAACCTTATCTTTTTCGGCTTGAGCGAGATTACTTGTGTCATTAACATAAGTCCCCGTTGTCACCGCCGTAATCGGATTACGAATGCCATCATTTTGTGGCAAAACCTGAATACGAAGCGTACGTGTCACTGACTGCCTAGCCGTATTAGTCACTACAAAAGAAACATTATAAATTTTCCCAGGCGTTACGACCTCTGTCTGCCCAACAGTCCCCACAATATTAAAGGCGACTGCACTATTTTTCAATGCAGAGGTCTGAGGCACGTTGATGCCATTCACTCGATCACTACCAGAAGCGTAGCCAATGCTTTTAATACTATTTCGTGTAGGAATGGTTTCAACAACATTATAAGCTTGATTGATGTAGTCAGAGTTATAAACAGAAATCAAGGCATTGTTAGCCAGACCTAAATTATACTGGGGTGCACGGAGGTTGCTATCAGCATCAATGCGAGAACCATTACGAGGATCACGCTGACCAGATGTCGCACGAAGCACCGCATTGGCAAGACTATTTCTAGCCTGACGAGCCTGAGTTATCGTAGGAGACACATCGCTATCACGATCAGCCAGACTGACACGAATGGCATCCAAGGCTTTATCTCCCTTGAGAATAGCAACCTCCGTATTTGGCAAATCAACAGCTTGAGCTTTATAGGTATAAATGTCTAAGGCTAAATCTTTGAGACGCTTTTCTTGTTCTAAACGCTCAGCATCAGCCACAACCGAGGCAGCTAGTAGCCCAGTCGCCGTATCAGATAATTGGCGATTCGTTTGCACTTCAGATGTCAAGGATGTGTTTAACAAAGTTGACTCTGAGCTGACAAGGGATAGCCCTACTTTAGAGTCGCTACCACTATCACTCTTGCTAACTGACTGAACAGATGCACTTGCACTATGCTCTGATGATTTTTCAGCTGCGCTCTCTGACAGACTATGTGAAGAAGAATCCGTCTGACTTACTGATTCCGACTTAGAAGTTAATGAAGCTGACAAGGAAGCAGAAAGCGAGGCACTCAATGACAAGGATGTCGATCTTGAAGCTAATTCAGAAGCAGACACCGATTGGCTACGTGATAAAGACTCACTCAAAGAAGCCTCCGAAGTCTGACTTGACGCAGTTTCTGATGACTCTTGACTATTTACTTGACTCTCTTGAACACTGGACACAGACTCCATATTTCCAAGAACAACGGAATCAGATGCAGCCAAAAGATCAGTCTTAGCTCCTGCTTCACTTTCCAAAATCGGCTGATTAGTCATTTCATCTGCATGAGCTACTTGAGTCGCAACAGAACCACCTAACAAGGCCCCCGTTGCAAGCACTCCCTTAAGCACTGTCTGACCTGAAAAAGCAGGTGCATCCACCTCTACCTGATGGCCAGCAACAGACGGTGTATCCACGCCTCCTCTAAGCACCTTGAAAAGACCAAAATTCGACGTCGCCGCACGAAGCCAGTGCTTCCCTGACTTAACCAATTTAAAGCGTGTCACACGATCGGTTTCACGATATTGACCTTCATTCCTTCTAAAGAACATATATACTCCATTTATTTTTGATTAAAACACTCCTTTAAATTTTATCATAAAATTAAGCAAAAAATCTCATTTCAAGATTGCTTTCTAGCAATTAATCACTTCTTTCATCCCCCTAAAAATACGATAATAATGGTAACCCTAAGACTTATTAAAACTATTTGTATTTTTAGAATATCAAACTAAAAAAAATCCCCTACCAATTAGGAAATCACTCTAATCGATAGGGGATATTTGATTATCTCGCTAGAAGATAATGATTAAACTTACTAAGACTTAGAAGTCTTCACTTTCTTCTTCATCTTTCTTACGTTTAGCAAGAAAGGCGAGACCTGTTGCAGTTGCCAAA